>JAQUYY010000251.1 GCA_028691575.1 Candidatus Gastranaerophilales bacterium | reverse complement strand
CGACTGCTCTTTCAACTGTAATAGAATTGGCATATTTTGCCATTTTTTTCGCATCAGCTGGCATTAAACCATTATAATGCTTAGTAAAACTTGGATCGGTCGGAAAAAGACATTTTACTAATCCTGCGGATTTTATCAATGGTAAACGAAGAAGTGGATTAACCGTAATAAAAATCGCTAAAATTCTCTTAGCTATTAAATAAGCAAAATGAGCCGGAGCAGAATCAAGGCCAATAAAAAGATAAGAATTTTTTATAAGAAATATTGTTTCTGATAATTTATTCTTCCCAACCGTATCTACTAAAACATCTTTCCAAAAAACCTGATTATTGCCCAATAAATTAGAAATCAAAAGATTAGTAAAAATTCTATCATGCTCGCTTTTATCTCCCAATAAAACCACTTTGGTTATTTTTCTTTCCATGGCCAATTTTTGAATAACCTGACTGAAATTTTTCAAAGGCCATTGCCTATCATCAAATTTAGAAACTGGAGCCACTACCAAATATTTTTCATTATCCAAATTAGAAAAATAACTGGGACGTTCCATAATTAATTCTGGATAAATAATTTCTTTCGCTAAAGCCTGTTTTTCTAATAATTCCCCAACTTCTTTATTCAAGGCTTGTATTAAATATATACCCCGCCATAAATAATGCTCTCCCATAATCTGATAAGAATATCTACTAATGGGAAAATTAGCTTGCACCATTGGTTTAGCAAAATAACCAAACCAATGTGAGGCCCGATTAATAAATCGCAAATGACGAGAATTTAAAGTCGGCGAAATTATTAAATCATATTTAATCCCATTACTTTTAAATTCCTCCAAAGAAATAGTTTTAATGTTTTTAAAATTTATAATCGGTTCTGTCCAAAAAACCAAATCAATTTCCGCTTGTGGAAAAACATCAGCTATAGCCTGAATAGCCGGAGATAACATCACTAAATCACCGATGCCCAAATTCCGCAAAAAAAGAACGCAAATCTTTTGTGGATTTCCCAATTCTGATTTGCGCCTCAAAAATCCCAACAATTTAACAAGAACATATAAAATGTTCATTATTAAAATTTTTAATTGAAATTTTAAAAAATTCATAAAACACTAACTTTTTTGCACACGTTCTACATACTCTCCGCTTTCTGTATTAACTCTCACAATATCCCCTGTTTCCACAAATAATGGCACAGATACTTGCGCTCCGGACTCAATAGTAGCTATTTTTGTTCCTCCTTGAGCAGTATTACCCTTGATATTTGGTGGTGCCTCTACCACCTTAAATTCCATTTTAATCGGAAGAGAAATATTGATAATTTTCCCATCAAATTGAAAAGCATCAATAGTCATATTGGGTTTCAAATAATATTGCTTATCCCCCAATAATTCTTCTGTTAATTGAAATCTCTTAGAGCGATCTTTGGTATCACAGAACCAGAACTCTCCGCGATGATGATATAAATAATCAACTTTCACGCGCTCCACTTCTGCTTCTTCAAATGACTCGGCTGCCTGAAAATTTCTATCTAACACTTTTCCGTTAATCAAATTCTTCATCTTAGTCTGCAAAACTGGTTTACGCATTTGCATTTTAAGATGATTAGATGCCAACACCTCGTAAGGCTGGCCTTCAAAAATAAAAACAACACCTGGTTTTAAATCATTTATTCCTAACATATGTTTATAAAATCCTAAATTCTAATTTCCAATAACTAATCAATTTTTTATCCGCTAACTGGCAAACTTATTGGTTATTGGAAATTGGTTATTGGTTATTCAAATATATTATTCTTTCGGTTTTTCTTGTAATTTTTGCAACGACTCCTGCAAAGACTTTTTTAATTCATCCAAATCAGCGGATGATTTTTTCTCTGGCTTTATTTTTTGTCTTCCACTTTCTTGTAAAGACGCTTTTTTAACAATTAAAGTTTCTAACTTTTTAGGTTTAGTAGGCGGGATAATTTCTCCGGCTTGTACACCCTGATAACAATTTTTACAAAAGACCGGTCTTTTCCCGTCGGGTTGAAATGGAATTTCTGTTTCCATGCCACAAACCCAACAATAATCTGCAAAGGTTTTTTTACTCACCTTTGGCTTTAACCTCATTTCTTCTCCACCTCTTACCCCTCTTGATTCATTACGCCCTCTTTCTCTAAACTCTCTTTTATCTCCAGAACTTCTTTTCCCAGCTTCGCCTTCTTCGCCTTGATTTTCCATCCATTCTGCTACTATTGTTTTTTCCACCTCTGCTTTTGGGTTAGCAAATTTTTTCCTACCTTCTTCAACTATTTCATCCGACATATCTCCTTCTGGTATAGGATAAGGTGGCAAAGTACTGGCAGAAAAAGCTCGTGAAGCTACACCATCAATCATTAATTTCAAATAAATATTATATTTTCCCAGGTTAACCAAATCATTAGCTAAAAACTCTGGTTCAAATTCTTTTTCCAACCACTCTGCGTCATTAGCACCTACTCTAAATACAATAAATGTTCCAACGTTACCAAAAATAGCTGCTTTTACCTGATCAGGCAATTGTTCAATATACTGATGAGAAATTACTAAACACAATCTATATTTTCTAGCTTCAGATAAAATATCAGCAAATGACTCTGTGGCAAAATTTTGAAACTCATCTACATATAAAAAGAAATCACGACGGTCTTCTGCTGGCATATCAGCACGGCTCATGGCTGCTTGCTTTAATTTTGCCACTAACATAGCACCTAAAAGCGCGGAATTACTTTCACCCATCAAACCCTTAGAGATATTAGCAATCAATATTTTTCCTTCATCCATTACTTTACGACAATCAAAAGAAGATTTTTTCTGACCAATAATATTTCTAACAATTGGATTGGTCAAAAATTGTCCTACTTTATTCTGAATAGGAGCAATGGCTTCTACTTGAAATTTATCATGATATCTAGCAAATTCATTTATCCAAAAGTTTTTCACTACCGGATCTTTAAGATTATTAACAATCTTATCTCTAAAATCCTTATCAGTAAGTAATCTCATAATCTCTAAGAGAGTAGAGCCTGGAGTTTCTAATAAAGCCATCAAACAGTTATTTAAAATATATTCCATTCTGGCACTCCAAACATCTGGCCAAATCTTTTTAAAAATTTCCAAAATGCCGGAGGCCACCAAATGATGGTGTTCTT
>JAQUYY010000250.1 GCA_028691575.1 Candidatus Gastranaerophilales bacterium | reverse complement strand
AATTTGTCAGCTTATAATTATTTAGGCTCAGCCTATTACACTAAAAAAGATTACAGAAATGCAACTTTGGCTTACAAAAATGCTCTAAATCTTGATCCTTCAAATAAAGATGTCATAGAAGCACTAAATTTAATAAATCAAACACAAGCAGAATCTTTTGTTGAAAAAGGTCTTGCTCAATACAATAAAAAAGAATATTGGACTTCACTGGCTTCATTCAAGCAAGCTCTTAAATATGATGGTAAAAATGCCTACGCCTACTATTATAGAGGCTTAAGCTACGATGCTTTGCAGAAGTATGACCAAGCTGCACTTGATTATAAAAAAGCCATAGAGTTAAGTGCCGATTTTAATATCGCATACTATTCATTAGCCGTTGATTATGATATGCTAAAAAATTATGCAGAAGCTAAAAAAACTTATGCTAAATTCATTGAAATAAACGGTTCAAATGAAGATGAATATGTGAAATATGCAAAAGAAAGATTAAAATATTTAAAACAAAATGGGCAATAAGAGTAATTTCAAACCATTAAAAATCGGCAATCTAAAGCTAAATACAAACGTAATGCTGGCACCTATGGCAGGCATTACAGATACTGTTTTAAGACAAATTGTAAGGAAATATGCCAAAACAGCTCTTTTGGCAACTGAAATGATAAGCTCTGAAGCTCTAAAAATATCCGGAAAACATTCTATTTGTGATTATGAAGAAGCAGAAAAGCCGTTAATTTTTCAAATTTCAGGTCATAAACCTGATTTAATGGCAGAGTCTGCAGTTAAACTTGAAAAAAAAGCAGATATTATTGATATAAACATGGGGTGTCCTGTCGGAAAAATTGTAAAAAACTTTGACGGCTCAAAATTAATGACAGACTTAAAATTGGCATCTTCAATTATAGAAGCAGTTAAAAATTCCGTAAAAAAGCCCGTTAGCATAAAATGCCGATTAGGTTGGGATTGTAACACAAAAAATTATATAGAATTTGCAAAAATGGCAGAAGATGCAGGAGCTGATGCCTTGATTGTCCATGGCAGGACTCGTTCGCAGATGTATTCGGGACAAGCTGACTGGCAGGCTATCGGTGAAATTAAAAATATTATAAAAATACCTGTTATTGCAAATGGAGATATTGATAGCCCCCAAAAAGCCGAACAATGTTTGGAAATAACAAATTGCGACGGTATTGCAGTAGGAAGAGCAGTTTTAGGCAATCCTTTTATAATAAATCAAATTGAACATTATTTAAAAACAGAAGAAATTCTTGCGGAGCAAACTTTAAAAGAAAAACTTGCCGATGCACTTTTGCACTGTCAAATGGAAATGAATTATAAAGGCAAAATTCAAGGAATAAAATTTATGCGAAAGTTTTTTGTTCAATATATAAAAGGCATAAGAGGAGCATGCCATTATCGGGAAAAACTGGTAAAAGTTGATTCATTAAATGAATTAAAAAATATTTTTGACGAGATAATTTGTAATGTGTAAAAAATTTTATTCTTATATGATAATGACGGCTACAAATAAGGTATACTGTGGCTATACCGACAATGTTGAGGAACGATTCAAAAAACATCAAGAAGGCAGTGCAGCTAAGTTTACAAGAGCAAATAAACCCGTTAAAATAGTTTATATTAAAGAGCATGCAAGTAAATCAGAAGCAATGAAAGCTGAATGTGCATTAAAAAAATTAACCCGCCCTCAAAAAGAAAAATTATTTCAAACGTTTATCCGGGAAAATATTTATGACAGGCAAAAAAACTCTTGTCATACTGAACTTGTTTCAAGATTTGATAAATCTTGCGATTCCGAAACAAATTCAAAATGACACATGTCAGAATTGTTTTCTTGGATAAATAAAAGTAAATTAGGAGAAAATCATATGAATATAAAAATTTTATTAAATGGTCATGATAAAGAATTAGAAAAAGAATTAACCATTCAAGAGCTGTTGGATTTAATTTCTTATAAAGGAAAAATGTTTGTAGTTGAAAAAAATTTAGATATTGTACACAAAGAAAATTATCAATCCGAAAAAATTGTAAACGGAGATAAAGTCGAAATAGTAAGTTTTGTCGGCGGCGGTTAGTCCATATTTTAAATAAATGTAAATAACTTGCATGATTTTGGATATTGTAGTAAATTATTTTTGTCACCCTAATTGGTAAAAAATATGAATATCGCAAAGCTTTATACTTTTAAAATAAATGATAGGCGAACCAGGATTGAACCTGTTGAATTTGATCGCCGAAAAGATGATGATAGAAGATTTTTTCCAAGAATAGAAGTCTTAACAGGTATCTGCTCAGATATTCAAACCATAAAAAAGTTTTTAAAATTGATAAATTAAAATCAAAAGCAATATAACAACTAAAATTAGACAATTTACCTATATATTTTTAAGCACCCGATATACTATGATTTTTATATAGCATTTAGGGAGAACTTGAAACGTGGGTAAATTTTTTGTAGAAGAAGAAATTAATAAAATTAAAAATAATGTTGTAAGAAGAAATCTTGTAAAAGAAATAAAAAAACAGATTCTAATTCAAGATTATATAGAAAAATTTGAAATAAATATTCTTGATAAAAATATGCCCCTAGAAGAATGCGTCTCATCTTTTTGTCAAAAAAGGAATATAAAAAATCAAGACGAATTAAGAATTTTTCTTTTTGAAAACAAATTTACGAAACAAGAATTTGAAGAATTTGTTATTTATGAAGAAATGATTGAAAATTTAAAAGAAAAAATTATTAGCCAAGATGATATAAATAAACTTTTTCTTGATAAAAAAAGCAAATACGATTCTGTTATTTTTTCGGTAATAAAAGTTGAAAATGCTGAATTGGCAAAAGAAATATTTTTCCAAATAACAAAAAATAATGAGAGTTTTGAAAACTTAGCCATAAAGCATTCTATCGGAAAAGAAAGTGCAAACGGCGGTTTTGTGGGAAAAATTCCTCTTTCGGGGCTAAATCCCCGGTTAAAAAACAAACTTGTTTTTTTAAATGAAAATGAAGTTACAGAGCCGTTTTTGATGGATGAAAAATATTTTATAATTGCAAAACTTATTAAAGTTGACAGATTAGAAATAAGCGATTTTTTGAATAATAAGTTAAAGACAGAATGCTTTTATAAATGGCTCGATAAGCAAGTTCAATTATTAGAAATGACATAATAG
>JAQUYY010000249.1 GCA_028691575.1 Candidatus Gastranaerophilales bacterium | reverse complement strand
GGAAATAAATTTAGATTATACACCATAAATGATTCAAGCATTGCTGATATTGATTCGGCAAGGGAATTGGCAAACAAATATTCAAACCTTAATGCCTCATGCTGCGGTGATGACTTATTAACGGACAATTTTTTCAACGAAACATTGGCCTGCGTCAAAGGCGAATTGTGCGCAAGCGACATTGATTTCGGCGCTGATGAAGAATACGGAACAACTGATGATTCCTGCGGATGCGAAAATGAGGGAAGCGCATGCCTATTTTCAAAAAATTACATCCAAGCGCAGGGCGCATGCTCCAGCAATTCCTGCCAAATTGCGGGATTTTTTGAAGCATCAGAATTGGCATTGTCAAAGATAGAATACTCCAGCCTTTATTCAAATTCAATATCAGAGATAAAAATATACATGAAAAATATTGGAATGGGTCCGGCAGCAATATCAAAGGCAACAATCAACGGATTAAACGTCACATCAATAAATTATGATTCACTGGTTTTCCCAAACCAGGAGCAAATAATCGCATTCAAGGCATTCATGCCATGCAGCCCAAAAGGCGCAATAAATGTTTTCAATTTCACAATAGAATACAATGATGTAGGGCAAAGAATTTTTGAATCAAATGAATACGAAATAATTTCCGATAATCCATTAAGCTTCGAATCTTTATCAGGGCACCAAGAAACAGGGTACATTAATTTAAAAACAAATGATTTTGAATCAATAAATTATTTCATAAAAAACAATGCCGAGCCAAGCATTGAAGTGACTGCGCAAAATAGCCAATCAGAAAGCATTTTTTCAAGAACAATAACATATAAAGGGGAATATCAAGGGCCAGGGATAAACAATGAAAACTTCACAATCCCGCAAAATTCTGCAATGGCATTTTTAACAAGGATTTATCCGACAATAAGCGGGCAAAGCGGAAGCTATTTAATGACATTCCAGGATAAAAATTGCGAATATAACAAGATAACAATAAGCTATGGCTATGATACTTCAAGCCAAACTTCAGGAGCAATCAGCGTAATGGTTGCCGATGAAAAAATAAGCATAATTTCAATAATCATGCTATTATTGATTTTAGATAAGTTTTTAATAAAAAAAAATACTAATAATTCTTGAAGGGATAGGCATGGCCTTTGACGAAGGCCCTTGTCCGCAAGTCCATTGGCGGGGCCGAAAACTTGGCATTGATAGATGCCTTAAAAAGCCCCTTTAATCAAGCGTCGAAGCTTTGTCCCATAGGACTTTGGCTTTGCTGAAAGGGCCAGGCCTTGAGTGGAGCAGCCATAAGGCATTGCTTTAAAGTGTTTATGGGGCCGCAAAGTGGAGCAAGATTATTGGATAAGCTTTTTGGGGCGCACTAAAATGCCAAGCACCTCCCTTCGCCTTTTTTTAAAAAAAACCATTTAAAGCAATTATTTTAAATTAGCGCAATTTATTAATAAATCAATGAAAAAAACATTTTTTGCAATAATTTTATTGGTTTCATTTTCATCAGGATTCTCATTATTTCAAACCCAATACTCTTGCGAGGCTCAAGGATACACTTGGATGCCAAACAGCATTTACGAGTTTGGTTTTTTTGATTTTAAAAATGATGAAATAGGCAGCTCTCCGATCGGATGGGTTCATGATTCAGCAGCTAAGGCAACGATTATTTCAGGGCTTGATGGAAGGGAAAATGTAATGCAAGTAATGTCAGGGGCATTGGTTAAAAGGGAATTTGAAACCCAGCAAAGCGGGGAAATAGAATTTTATGCAAGAGTCAATCAATCAAGCAAATATTTTTCAATTTATTTAATGGATGAAGCAGGCAATTTGGCAGTCAGGGCATATTTTCACAACTCAAACAGGTTTCAAGGGGTTAATGATTGGTATTTTTCAGGTTCAACATCTTATTCAATAAACACTTGGTATAAATTAAAAATAGCTTTTAATTGCTCAACAAAAAAATGGACAATGTACGCGAATGACGCAATAGTTTTGAATGATTTCACATTCACTGATAACATACTTGTTGGAGGAATCAAAGCCTTTGCTTTCCACAACTTTGATACCCATGCAGGATTTGCCGATCAAATATCATTTTCATGGGATGAGGATTATAAGCCAGGGGATAATATAATGCTTGGCTGCTGCGGGGATGACATTATTGATTTAAGGAATGGCCTTGTCAGCGAATGGCACTTTGATGAAGGAACAGGATTAATCGCAAATGATTCAATAGGAGGCAATGACGGAACTATTAATGGGCCTTTATGGGACTCAGGGGTTTATAATGCTTCATTAAAATTTGATGGAAGCAATGATTATGTTGATTGCGGAACAATAGGGGCTTTGGAAACATTTACTATTTCAGGTTGGTTTAGGCAATTGGGAACAGGAAACCAAAAATGGATAGGGTTGTCAGAATCTGATGATTCAAAGGCAACATGGATTGGAAGCGGAAATACGGGAGTAAACAATAAATGGGATTTTGGAGTTAATGTTATTCCCATAAATGAGGTTGAAATTACGGGAACAGAATGGAATCACTATGTTTTGACCTATGATGGATTGACAGGAAAGGCATATAAAAATGGGGTTTTTGTTGGAGAAACCGCGCAAACAATTTTTTCTTACTCAAATGCAAAATTGCATATAGGAAAAAGGGCATGGGCAGCATCAGGATATTTTAACGGATTAATAGATGAAGTAAGGATTTACAATCGCGATTTATCAGAGAGGGAAGTTGCCTATTTATATGACATGAGCCCCTACAAATACATAGAATACCCCGACACTTTTCATAATGGAACAGCAAATGTTGATGCAAGCTATTGCGTTAATAATGATTTTTACTCAAGCCTGGAAGAAACGCCAACAACATGCGAGAATGCAGGCTTTAATTTTTTAACAAAAGATTGGCAGGATTACGGCTTCAAATACAGAAAGCAGATAACAATAGACAATTCCGGAACTACATTAACGGATTATCAAATAAACATTAACCCTCAAACATACAATACAACAGGATTGGTCGCAAGCTACCATTTTAACACTCAAGAAGAGGCGTCAATCAAGGACTATTCAGGCAATAATAATCATGGCCAATTATACGGAAGCACAATAGGGCTATGGAGATTTGATGAAGGCAGCGGCACAGCAGTGCATGATTCAACAAATTATGGCAATGATG
>JAQUYY010000019.1 GCA_028691575.1 Candidatus Gastranaerophilales bacterium | reverse complement strand
CAATGTTTTTGACGATATTTAACGGATTTTTTTTGTTGTCTGAAATTTTTATATCTTCCTCTTTTACCCAAGCATTTTTATAATCATTTAGCTTGAATCTGTAATAACCGTTTTGTTTTCCGGTAATTTCAAATTCGGTATTTTTCGGCAGAGGAATCATTCTTTTGCCGTTTGGCATGGACTCTTTTATGGTGGAAAGATTATTTTCAACGATTCCGCTCAGATTTTTAATTGAAGATACGTTGCAAGTGGCGTATTTGGTCAATTTTGCATATTTTGAAATAATACGAACATAAATTTTAGTATTGTTAAAGTTATCGGAATTTTTTACTTTGTAAGTGCCGATATAAGTACCTTTCGGAGATTCTTTCATTGGGATATTAAATTTATTTCCTACTGCAAAAACAGCCTTATGTCCTGTCGATGCTTTAAAAGAAACTTGTATTATGTCACTTTCTTGAACAAACAAGTTTTTATAGGGTTTTATACTCTCTTTATCAATTTTCATGGGAAATTCAGGTAAAACATTTGATTTTAGAGAAGTTCTGATATGATAAAACAAACTTTTTGAAGAGCCTTGTATATTAGAAGTTATGCGAACATAGTTTGCACCGTCTTTTAGTGGAAAAACTGATACAAAACTTCCGTTAGGGTAGATTTTTACATCTTTTCCGTTAATTTTTAATAGGGCATTATTGTTTGTATGTCCTATAAAAAATGTTGATTTAGCATCAATTTGCGAAAATTCTTCTTTGGGATAAAATACTTGTAAGTAATGATTTTCCACGCCAAATGCAGGCAATTTTACTAAAAAGAAAAGAAAAATTGCAAAAACAGTTAAAAATTTAATGTGTATGTTTGATTTCATATAGATAAGTTTCATGTACTGTAATATTAATAAATTGTAATATTTTTCGGGTGAATTAGTCAATATAATACAAAATTTTGTTTTTATTAATATAGGGATGTTATATAATAAAGACTAAAGGGGATGAAAAATGGAGAATACTGAGGCAATTTTTAGATTAATTAAAAAGCAAAAAGAGCTGGAAGCTGCTCTACCCGGGATTGTCAGCAAATATGCCGGCATAACGAATCCTGAGTTAGAAGGCAAAAATCTTATGGATTATAAAAAACAACTGGCAGATGATATTGCTCAATATGTAGACAAAACCGGTATTAGTGTAGATGAAGTTCAAACAGAAATCGGCATGGCAAGAATTTCTTTTGAAAGATTGGTAAATGCAAGCAAAAAATATTATGTTGAAAATTGTATTAATCCGATGAGGGCTTCTATATATAAGATTCAGGCTAAAAAACTGAATGATGAATATAAATCGTTATGTTTAAAATAATATAGTTTTAGAAAATTTTATAAGGGAAAAAGACAGATTATTTCTGTCTTTTTTAATATATATTTAATTTATTGCACAATATTAAAAATTAACTTATAATTATGGAGAAATCTAAAAATCAAAAGGAATAAAATAATGAAAGAAAAAACAGGTTTGACTGCTTTTCAAGGCGAGAGTGACTCGAGCCGTAGAAAATGTCCCATGCGGGCAAGAAAGCGAAAAGCATTTACTTTAGCCGAAACACTAATAGTGATTGCAATAATCGGAATAATTGCTTCAATTGTAACGCCGATGTTATTTGGCACAACAAGTGATGCTGAATTAAAAGCCGCATGGAAAAAGTCGTATTCTGATTTATCACAAGCCACACAATTAATAGCTGTAGATAACGGCGGTAGTTTGGCAGGCGCATTTTTGGGTGATGAAGCAGGAAGTGAAGATTTAAAAAATGCATATGCTTCAAAATTAAACATTATAAAGGATTGTTCCGGAACCTCAACTTATGGAGGAACAGGAAGCGGAGCAAGTGCTGAAGGTTGTTGGCATGAAGGAACAAACAGCTGGTACTTTTTAAATGGTACCGGTAGAGGAAGTTTTAATCAACCTGGTTTAATATTAAATAACGGCAGTTTAATACATTTTATAATAAATAAATCCGATTGCAGTTATGTAGCAGGAGATTATACAAGATGTGGTTGGATATGTATTGATGTAAACGGATTTAAAAAACCTAATACAATAGGAAAAGATATATTTTATGTGAGCATAATATTAAATACATTGATTCCTGATGGAGCAAGAGGATTTTATGAGCCATCAACTGATTGTATAGAAGGATCAACCGCTACTGATAATTATGGTTATGGCTGTGCAGCAAAGTATTTGTATGAATAAGAATAGCAAAAAATTTGTTGCAATGAGTGCAATAGTTGCAGCTTTTGGCGGATTGTTGTTTGGTTTTGATACCGCAGTTATCGCAGGAACTACAAGCGCACTTAGCAAACTTTTTGACTTAAATGCTGGTTCTCTGGGTTTAACGGTTTCAATTGCACTTTGGGGAACTATTATCGGTGCGATGTTTGCAGGATTGTTAGGTGACAAAATAGGCAGACGTGATAGTTTAAAAATAATGGGTTTTCTGTTTTTAGTTTCTGCATTAGGTTGTGCATTTGCCTGGGATTGGTATTCATTAGTGTTCTTTAGATTTATTGGCGGTCTTGGTGTCGGAGGAGCTTCAGTTTTAGCCCCAATGTATATATCAGAAATTGCTCCTGCTCAATATAGAGGTCGTTTGGTCGGACTTTTTCAATTCAATATAGTTTTCGGTATTTTAGTTGCTTACTTCTCAAATTATTTGATTGGACTGTTAAATTCGGGCGACTTGGAATGGCGTATTAAATTTGGAATAGAAGCATTACCTGCTTTAATATTTTGCACACTCTTATTCACTATTCCTTATAGTCCAAGGTGGTTAATAAAAAACGGACGATATGATGAAGCTAAAAAAGTTTTAAGCCTTATTGACAAAAATAATGCTGAATCTGAATATGAAGAAATGGTAAAATCAATAGAAATTGATAACAATAATAAAAAAGCTGTTCTTTTTTGCAAAAAATATAGTTTTCCTATTTTTCTTGCAGTATCAATCGCAATGTTTAACCAATTTTCGGGGATTAATGCTCTGCTTTATTATTTAAATGATATTTTTGCGATGGCAGGTTTTAACAAAGTATCAAGTGATTTACAGTCGGTGTTAATTGGGGGAACAAACTTATTATTTACTATTCTTGCAATGTCTGTAATTGATAAAATCGGTCGAAAAAATCTTTTATTAACAGGTGCAATAGGCACATCATTATGTCTTTTTGGGGTAGCTGCAATTTTCTTGTTAAACAGTTATGAAAATCTTCTTATATGGCTATTGGTCGGATATATTGCATTTTTTGCTTTTTCGCAAGGTGCAGTCATTTGGGTTTATATAAGCGAAGTTTTTCCGAATATTGTTAGGGCAAAAGGGCAATCTCTAGGGAGTTTAACCCATTGGCTTATGTGTGCAATAATTTCGTGGTCGTTTCCTGTAATGGCTGAAACTACAGGTGGATACACATTTGTATTTTTCGGGTTAATGACAGTTATTCAATTCTTTGTTGTTCTGTTTGTTTATCCTGAAACAAAAAACATAACTTTAGAAGAACTTCAAAAACAGCTTTCCGAGAAGAAATTTAATAAATTTACAGATAATGAGCTTCAGCCGGATAATATTTAACTTGATAAGCTTTATTAAAATTTTATATTTTTAAGCCTTAAACTGTTTGTAATAACAGATACAGAGCTCAATGACATTGCACCTGCTGCAATCATTGGGTTTAATAAAATTCCAAAAAACGGATAAAGTACTCCTGCCGCAATTGGAATGCCAACGATGTTATAAATAAATGCAAAGAAAAGGTTTTGTCGAATCGTCTTTATTGTTTGTTTTGAAAGGGTTATAGCTTTTGCAACATCCTTAAGATTTCCTTTTACCAAGATTATATCAGATGATTCTATTGCAATATCAGTTCCCGTACCTATTGCAATGCCAACATCTGCCTGAATTAAAGCAGGGGCATCATTTATTCCATCACCCACCATGGCAACCAGTTTCCCTTGATTTTGCAAATCTTTTATTTTTTGAGCCTTATCTTGAGGTAAAATTTCAGCTATATATTCTTTAATTCCGACTTTTTCGGAAATAGCAGCAGCACTTTTAGGATTATCTCCTGTTAGCATAATTGTTTTAAGTCCCATTGAATTTAATTTTCTTATAGCATCAGCAGAATCAGATTTAATCGTATCGGAAATGCCTATTATTCCTTTAACAGAGTTGTCGTATGCTATTATAATTGCTGTTTGTCCTTTATTTAAAGATGTTTCTATCATATTGAAAAATTTATCCGTATTAATGTTTTGATTATTCAAAAAGCTTTTATTCCCTATTATTACTTGCTTTGAATTAATAGTAGCAGTTATTCCCAACCCTGATTTAGATTCAAAATTTTCAGGTTTTGATAATTCTATATTTCGTTCTTTTGCTTTTTCAACTATCGCAATGGAAATGGGATGTTCCGAATGGATTTCAGCTGAAGCAGCATAATACAACAATTCTGATTCATTAATATTAGTATAAATATCAGCAACTTGCATCTCACCTTTTGTTATTGTCCCTGTTTTATCGAAGATAATTGTATTTATTTTGTTAACTATTTCAAGACTTTCAATGTTTTTTATTAAGATTCCTCTTTTAGCCCCTAATCCTGCTCCAACCATTACCGCAGTTGGCGTTGCAAGCCCTAATGCACAAGGACAAGCAATAATAAGAACGGAAACAAATGCTACAATTGCCAATTCCGGTTTATAAAACAGCCATATTATCGCTGTGATTATAGCTATTATTATTACCGTTATGGCAAAATATCCGCTAATTGTATCCGCAAGCCTTTGTATAGGTGCTTTTGAGGCAAGAGTATTTTCAACAAGTTTAATTATTTGATTGATGGTAGTATCTTTACCTACCTGAGTTGCCTTAAATTTAAAACTGCCGGTTTTATTAATTGTTGCACTGATTACGTTATCTCCGATATTTTTTTCAACCGGAATGCTTTCGCCAGTAATCATTGATTCGTCAATACTTGATGAACCTTCAATAATTTCGCCGTCAACAGCAATTTTTTCTCCCGGCTTTACAAGAATTACATCTCCAATTTTTAAATTATCAATAGAAACTTCTTTTTCTTCATTATCAATAATAATTCTTGCTGCTTTAGGACTCAATGTTAATAATTCTTTTATAGCAGAGGATGCCTTGCCTTTAGCTTTAGCCTCAAGCATTCTTCCCATAAGAATTAGAACTATAATTATTGTTGCAACTTCATAATAAACATGAGGTTCAATGCCAATAGATATAAACATTTTAGGGAATATTGTTGCAGCAGTGCTGTATAAAAATGCAGATCCTGTTCCAACAGCAATTAATGTATTCATATCGGCTGATTTGATTTTGATTCCTTTATATAAACCGATAAAAAACTGCCGTCCGAAAACAAAAATTACAAAAATCGATAAAAATAGCATTAAATAATTTTTGTAGGCGAAATCAATCCCAAACATACTGATTACAAAAATAGGAAGGGTTAGGAGGAGGCTATATATAAAATTTTTCTTTTGTTTTTCATATTCTTTATTTTCATCATCTTCTTTTTGTTCTGTTTCCAAAACTTCGTAGCCAATGTCGACGATTTGTTTTTTAATTTGAGATAAATTTGTTAATTCATTATCATAAACGATTGTAGCATTTTTCATCGCTAAATTAACGCTGGCTTGAGATACACCTTTATTTGAATTAAGGGTTTTTTCTATTTTGGAAACACAGCTTGCACAACTCATTCCCTTTATATTGATTTTTATTGGTATTTTAGTCATTTTAAATATCCTTGTTTAAAATATTTATAGGATATAAAAAACATTATTCTATATATTTTTACAACCCCTTTTTTTCTATTTTTTGAGACAGCTTCTAATAAGATGATTTACCGTCGGACAGATTTTGTTATATAAAACTGCCCTTCTCTCTATAATCTTATCGGGCGTGATAAAAATTTTTGTAACGGCGAATATAGTGTTGCAAGTTATTTTTACGAGGTTTTTTAAAAATGCCGGAAATAGTTATTTTATGTGGTGGAAAAGGTACAAGACTGAGAGAAGAAACAGAGTATAAGCCAAAACCAATGGTGAGAATAGGTCATAAACCAATTTTGTGGCATATTATGAAGCATTTTTCTTATTATAAACTGCACGATTTTATACTTTGTCTTGGCTATAAAGGTCATGTAATCAAGGAATATTTTAATAATTACGACATTATGAATAATGATTTTACGATTCAAATCGGTTCTATGAAAAGAGAATTAAATATTCAGAGTGCTGACGAAGTAAATTGGCGAATAACCCTTGCTGATACGGGTTTAAATGCGATGACCGGCTCAAGATTAAAGCAAATTCAAAAATATATTAAAGGAAGCTATTTTATTGTAACTTATGGCGATGCTGTTGCCAATGTTGATATTAATAAATTGATTGAATTTCATAAAAAATCAGGGAAAATTGCTACTTTAACAGGCATAAAGCCGATTTCAAGATATGGTGTTTTAGAAACTTATGGTGATGATGTTTTAAGATTTAAAGAAAAACCTCAAGGCGAAGGCTATGTAAATGGCGGTTTTTTTGTTTTTGAAAAAGAAATTTTCGATTATATTGACGACAGAGAAGACTGCGTACTGGAACAATCTCCTCTTGAAAATCTTGCAAATGATTGCCAATTAAATGTTTATAGGCATGGTGGTTTTTGGCAATGTATGGATACTTATAGAGATTTTGAAATGCTAAATTCTAAACTGGAAGAAGGAGAAACTCCATGGATGATATGGAACAAATCCTCACAAGGAGAATTGAAATGAATCTTATCAAAGAAAAATTGATTGAAGGGGTTATTATAAAACCTTTAAAGCAACTTCCTGATGAACGTGGAAGAATTATGCATATGCTAAGATGTGATGATGAGAATTTTGAACAATTTGGGGAAATTTATTTCTCTTCGATATTTCCAAATGCTATAAAAGGCTGGCATTTGCATACAAAAATGACGCTGAATTATGCTTTAATAAAGGGAAATATCAAATTGGTTCTTTATGATGAAAGAAAGGAATCTTCAACTTACGGAATGATTCAGGAAATTTATTTGAATGAAAAAAATTATTCATTAATAACAGTCCCTCCCTTTGTATGGAACGGTTTTAAAGGACTTGGTATTGAAGAATCAATTGTTGCAAACTGCTCTACAATTGCGCATGATAAATTTGAAATAAAAAGACTCGATCCTGTAAAAGGCTATATTCCTTACGATTGGTCGATAAAACACTGTTAATAAATAATATGTTTATTTTTAAAATTTTAGATTTGATTTGTAATTTTAGTAAAAATATTATTATAACTCTTGATACAAAAGAATATCAAGATTTTAAACTATGTAAACCATGTGCTCATCATGTTTTCGGGGATTTGATTTGTGAAAACTCATGAGCCACATGGGATACGGCAATTTGAAATCTTTTAACCTATAATCCTTGCTACGCATGAAATATAGCTTTACAAATCATGGGAATCATGGTATATCATGATTTATAGCTATTTTAATTATGAAAATGCAAATATATTTATGATTTAAGTATGAAAAGGAGAAATTATGTTAAACAAAATGAAACAATCAGAGAATAAATTTATCAATGCGATTCCTGACCAGGTCAGGAATCGCCATGTCTTTGCGATCTCGCATCAAGTGCGGAATGACAATCAGTCAAAAAATAAGCTTAAAAAAAGGATGGGTTTCACATTAGCCGAAACGCTGATAGTTATTGCAATAGTCGGAATAATCGCTTCAATAGCAACACCAATGCTATTTGGAACGACAAGTGATGCTGAATTAAAAGCCGCATGGAAAAAGTCGTATTCTGATTTATCACAAGCCACACAATTAATAGCTGTAGATAACGGCGGTAGTTTGGCAGGCGCATTTTTGGGTGATGAAGCAGGAAGTGAAGATTTAAAAAATGCATATGCTTCAAAATTAAACATTATAAAGGATTGTTCCGGAACCTCAACTTATGGAGGAACAGGAAGCGGAGCAAGTGCTGAAGGTTGTTGGCATGAAGGAACAAACAGCTGGTACTTTTTAAATGGTACCGGTAGAGGAAGTTTTAATCAACCTGGTTTAATATTAAATAACGGCAGTTTAATACATTTTATAATAAATAAATCCGATTGCAGTTATGTAGCAGGAGATTATACAAGATGTGGTTGGATATGTATTGATGTAAACGGATTTAAAAAACCTAATACAATAGGAAAAGATATATTTTATGTGAGCATAATATTAAATACATTGATTCCTGATGGAGCAAGAGGATTTTATGAGCCATCAACTGATTGTATAGAAGGATCAACCGCTACTGATAATTATGGTTATGGCTGTGCAGCAAAGTATTTGTATGAATAAGAATAGCAAAAAATTTGTTGCAATGAGTGCAATAGTTGCAGCTTTTGGCGGATTGTTGTTTGGTTTTGATACCGCAGTTATCGCAGGAACTACAAGCGCACTTAGCAAACTTTTTGACTTAAATGCTGGTTCTCTGGGTTTAACGGTTTCAATTGCACTTTGGGGAACTATTATCGGTGCGATGTTTGCAGGATTGTTAGGTGACAAAATAGGCAGACGTGATAGTTTAAAAATAATGGGTTTTCTGTTTTTAGTTTCTGCATTAGGTTGTGCATTTGCCTGGGATTGGTATTCATTAGTGTTCTTTAGATTTATTGGCGGTCTTGGTGTCGGAGGAGCTTCAGTTTTAGCCCCAATGTATATATCAGAAATTGCTCCTGCTCAATATAGAGGTCGTTTGGTCGGACTTTTTCAATTCAATATAGTTTTCGGTATTTTAGTTGCTTACTTCTCAAATTATTTGATTGGACTGTTAAATTCGGGCGACTTGGAATGGCGTATTAAATTTGGAATAGAAGCATTACCTGCTTTAATATTTTGCACACTCTTATTCACTATTCCTTATAGTCCAAGGTGGTTAATAAAAAACGGACGATATGATGAAGCTAAAAAAGTTTTAAGCCTTATTGACAAAAATAATGCTGAATCTGAATATGAAGAAATGGTAAAATCAATAGAAATTGATAACAATAATAAAAAAGCTGTTCTTTTTTGCAAAAAATATAGTTTTCCTATTTTTCTTGCAGTATCAATCGCAATGTTTAACCAATTTTCGGGGATTAATGCTCTGCTTTATTATTTAAATGATATTTTTGCGATGGCAGGTTTTAACAAAGTATCAAGTGATTTACAGTCGGTGTTAATTGGGGGAACAAACTTATTATTTACTATTCTTGCAATGTCTGTAATTGATAAAATCGGTCGAAAAAATCTTTTATTAACAGGTGCAATAGGCACATCATTATGTCTTTTTGGGGTAGCTGCAATTTTCTTGTTAAACAGTTATGAAAATCTTCTTATATGGCTATTGGTCGGATATATTGCATTTTTTGCTTTTTCGCAAGGTGCAGTCATTTGGGTTTATATAAGCGAAGTTTTTCCGAATATTGTTAGGGCAAAAGGGCAATCTCTAGGGAGTTTAACCCATTGGCTTATGTGTGCAATAATTTCGTGGTCGTTTCCTGTAATGGCTGAAACTACAGGTGGATACACATTTGTATTTTTCGGGTTAATGACAGTTATTCAATTCTTTGTTGTTCTGTTTGTTTATCCTGAAACAAAAAACATAACTTTAGAAGAACTTCAAAAACAGCTTTCCGAGAAGAAATTTAATAAATTTACAGATAATGAGCTTCAGCCGGATAATATTTAACTTGATAAGCTTTATTAAAATTTTATATTTTTAAGCCTTAAACTGTTTGTAATAACAGATACAGAGCTCAATGACATTGCACCTGCTGCAATCATTGGGTTTAATAAAATTCCAAAAAACGGATAAAGTACTCCTGCCGCAATTGGAATGCCAACGATGTTATAAATAAATGCAAAGAAAAGGTTTTGTCGAATCGTCTTTATTGTTTGTTTTGAAAGGGTTATAGCTTTTGCAACATCCTTAAGATTTCCTTTTACCAAGATTATATCAGATGATTCTATTGCAATATCAGTTCCCGTACCTATTGCAATGCCAACATCTGCCTGAATTAAAGCAGGGGCATCATTTATTCCATCACCCACCATGGCAACCAGTTTCCCTTGATTTTGCAAATCTTTTATTTTTTGAGCCTTATCTTGAGGTAAAATTTCAGCTATATATTCTTTAATTCCGACTTTTTCGGAAATAGCAGCAGCACTTTTAGGATTATCTCCTGTTAGCATAATTGTTTTAAGTCCCATTGAATTTAATTTTCTTATAGCATCAGCAGAATCAGATTTAATCGTATCGGAAATGCCTATTATTCCTTTAACAGAGTTGTCGTATGCTATTATAATTGCTGTTTGTCCTTTATTTAAAGATGTTTCTATCATATTGAAAAATTTATCCGTATTAATGTTTTGATTATTCAAAAAGCTTTTATTCCCTATTATTACTTGCTTTGAATTAATAGTAGCAGTTATTCCCAACCCTGATTTAGATTCAAAATTTTCAGGTTTTGATAATTCTATATTTCGTTCTTTTGCTTTTTCAACTATCGCAATGGAAATGGGATGTTCCGAATGGATTTCAGCTGAAGCAGCATAATACAACAATTCTGATTCATTAATATTAGTATAAATATCAGCAACTTGCATCTCACCTTTTGTTATTGTCCCTGTTTTATCGAAGATAATTGTATTTATTTTGTTAACTATTTCAAGACTTTCAATGTTTTTTATTAAGATTCCTCTTTTAGCCCCTAATCCTGCTCCAACCATTACCGCAGTTGGCGTTGCAAGCCCTAATGCACAAGGACAAGCAATAATAAGAACGGAAACAAATGCTACAATTGCCAATTCCGGTTTATAAAACAGCCATATTATCGCTGTGATTATAGCTATTATTATTACCGTTATGGCAAAATATCCGCTAATTGTATCCGCAAGCCTTTGTATAGGTGCTTTTGAGGCAAGAGTATTTTCAACAAGTTTAATTATTTGATTGATGGTAGTATCTTTACCTACCTGAGTTGCCTTAAATTTAAAACTGCCGGTTTTATTAATTGTTGCACTGATTACGTTATCTCCGATATTTTTTTCAACCGGAATGCTTTCGCCAGTAATCATTGATTCGTCAATACTTGATGAACCTTCAATAATTTCGCCGTCAACAGCAATTTTTTCTCCCGGCTTTACAAGAATTACATCTCCAATTTTTAAATTATCAATAGAAACTTCTTTTTCTTCATTATCAATAATAATTCTTGCTGCTTTAGGACTCAATGTTAATAATTCTTTTATAGCAGAGGATGCCTTGCCTTTAGCTTTAGCCTCAAGCATTCTTCCCATAAGAATTAGAACTATAATTATTGTTGCAACTTCATAATAAACATGAGGTTCAATGCCAATAGATATAAACATTTTAGGGAATATTGTTGCAGCAGTGCTGTATAAAAATGCAGATCCTGTTCCAACAGCAATTAATGTATTCATATCGGCTGATTTGATTTTGATTCCTTTATATAAACCGATAAAAAACTGCCGTCCGAAAACAAAAATTACAAAAATCGATAAAAATAGCATTAAATAATTTTTGTAGGCGAAATCAATCCCAAACATACTGATTACAAAAATAGGAAGGGTTAGGAGGAGGCTATATATAAAATTTTTCTTTTGTTTTTCATATTCTTTATTTTCATCATCTTCTTTTTGTTCTGTTTCCAAAACTTCGTAGCCAATGTCGACGATTTGTTTTTTAATTTGAGATAAATTTGTTAATTCATTATCATAAACGATTGTAGCATTTTTCATCGCTAAATTAACGCTGGCTTGAGATACACCTTTATTTGAATTAAGGGTTTTTTCTATTTTGGAAACACAGCTTGCACAACTCATTCCCTTTATATTGATTTTTATTGGTATTTTAGTCATTTTAAATATCCTTGTTTAAAATATTTATAGGATATAAAAAACATTATTCTATATATTTTTACAACCCCTTTTTTTCTATTTTTTGAGACAGCTTCTAATAAGATGATTTACCGTCGGACAGATTTTGTTATATAAAACTGCCCTTCTCTCTATAATCTTATCGGGCGTGATAAAAATTTTTGTAACGGCGAATATAGTGTTGCAAGTTATTTTTACGAGGTTTTTTAAAAATGCCGGAAATAGTTATTTTATGTGGTGGAAAAGGTACAAGACTGAGAGAAGAAACAGAGTATAAGCCAAAACCAATGGTGAGAATAGGTCATAAACCAATTTTGTGGCATATTATGAAGCATTTTTCTTATTATAAACTGCACGATTTTATACTTTGTCTTGGCTATAAAGGTCATGTAATCAAGGAATATTTTAATAATTACGACATTATGAATAATGATTTTACGATTCAAATCGGTTCTATGAAAAGAGAATTAAATATTCAGAGTGCTGACGAAGTAAATTGGCGAATAACCCTTGCTGATACGGGTTTAAATGCGATGACCGGCTCAAGATTAAAGCAAATTCAAAAATATATTAAAGGAAGCTATTTTATTGTAACTTATGGCGATGCTGTTGCCAATGTTGATATTAATAAATTGATTGAATTTCATAAAAAATCAGGGAAAATTGCTACTTTAACAGGCATAAAGCCGATTTCAAGATATGGTGTTTTAGAAACTTATGGTGATGATGTTTTAAGATTTAAAGAAAAACCTCAAGGCGAAGGCTATGTAAATGGCGGTTTTTTTGTTTTTGAAAAAGAAATTTTCGATTATATTGACGACAGAGAAGACTGCGTACTGGAACAATCTCCTCTTGAAAATCTTGCAAATGATTGCCAATTAAATGTTTATAGGCATGGTGGTTTTTGGCAATGTATGGATACTTATAGAGATTTTGAAATGCTAAATTCTAAACTGGAAGAAGGAGAAACTCCATGGATGATATGGAACAAATCCTCACAAGGAGAATTGAAATGAATCTTATCAAAGAAAAATTGATTGAAGGGGTTATTATAAAACCTTTAAAGCAACTTCCTGATGAACGTGGAAGAATTATGCATATGCTAAGATGTGATGATGAGAATTTTGAACAATTTGGGGAAATTTATTTCTCTTCGATATTTCCAAATGCTATAAAAGGCTGGCATTTGCATACAAAAATGACGCTGAATTATGCTTTAATAAAGGGAAATATCAAATTGGTTCTTTATGATGAAAGAAAGGAATCTTCAACTTACGGAATGATTCAGGAAATTTATTTGAATGAAAAAAATTATTCATTAATAACAGTCCCTCCCTTTGTATGGAACGGTTTTAAAGGACTTGGTATTGAAGAATCAATTGTTGCAAACTGCTCTACAATTGCGCATGATAAATTTGAAATAAAAAGACTCGATCCTGTAAAAGGCTATATTCCTTACGATTGGTCGATAAAACACTGTTAATAAATAATATGTTTATTTTTAAAATTTTAGATTTGATTTGTAATTTTAGTAAAAATATTATTATAACTCTTGATACAAAAGAATATCAAGATTTTAAACTATGTAAACCATGTGCTCATCATGTTTTCGGGGATTTGATTTGTGAAAACTCATGAGCCACATGGGATACGGCAATTTGAAATCTTTTAACCTATAATCCTTGCTACGCATGAAATATAGCTTTACAAATCATGGGAATCATGGTATATCATGATTTATAGCTATTTTAATTATGAAAATGCAAATATATTTATGATTTAAGTATGAAAAGGAGAAATTATGTTAAACAAAATGAAACAATCAGAGAATAAATTTATCAATGCGATTCCTGACCAGGTCAGGAATCGCCATGTCTTTGCGATCTCGCATCAAGTGCGGAATGACAATCAGTCAAAAAATAAGCTTAAAAAAAGGATGGGTTTCACATTAGCCGAAACGCTGATAGTTATTGCAATAGTCGGAATAATCGCTTCAATAGCAACACCAATGCTATTTGGAACGACAAGTGATGCTCAATTAAAAGCAAAATGGAAAAAAATTTACGCTGATTTATCGCAAGCCACAATGTTGGTTATAAATGATAACGAAGGGACTTTAGCAGGTGCTTTTGCAAATGTTACAACAATGAGAGATGCATATGCTCCTCATTTAAATTATTTAAAATCTTGTAATTCAGGTGAGGCTCTTGGTGTTTGCTGGCATTTAAATGACGGTTCAACATCTTTTTTAGATAAAACACTTATGAAGACTTGGTCTGATTACCCATCTTTAATTCTTAACAATGGAGTAATGCTAAGATTTTATTATTTAAATTCTGCCTGTACGAATACATCTAAAAGCATTCCTGCTTGCGGTTATATAATAGTTGATATTAACGGATTTAGCAAGCCTAATATGGTTGGCAGAGATATTTTTGTTGTCCATATAGTTGAAAATGGTATTAAACCCTGGGGAGTTCAGGGCGATATTTACGAAAGTAAATGTGAAGGCTCAACAGGTTCTTGGTCTGGAGCCGGTTGCTCCACAGAGTATTTGTATCAATAAACTTGATGAATTAAAAAACTGCAAATAGCTTTATTTTAATAACAATATAGATTTTCTCATTGGATTTCACCTGATGACACATACGCCAACTAATTCATTTATGTATCCTTCATACGCATAGAAAATTTTATACGGGGTATCTTGACGTTGCTATTTCAAGCATTCTTGCAATTTTATCCGCACCGTAAAACGGCAGTTTTTCAAGTT
>JAQUYY010000248.1 GCA_028691575.1 Candidatus Gastranaerophilales bacterium | reverse complement strand
TCTAGTAGTTTTCCTTTTGTAGTCGTTATAAGTAAGTCATAAGCTGCAGGAGCACGTTTTGTTATTTTAGCAAAATTTAGAGCGTTAAAACTAACGTTTTGTTTTTTGTTTGGCACCATAGGATTGAAATTTACTAACATGATTTTTCCCTCGATTTCTAACTTATTATCTATTTTAACCCCGAACATAATAAAAATTGCTTTTTTATTAAAAAAATTTACAAGAATGATAAAAAACACTCTAAACAGGTGACTTTTTGCATAAGTTATTATAAAATTGTTTCAATATATTAAATGAAAAGTATATGATGAACAAAGATTATAAACCGACATTTTATCATTTTTTAAAGCCCTTCTTGGGTCTTGCTGTTTTAATTTGTATTGGAATTGTCGGATATACAAATATTGAAGGCTGGAGTGTCCTCGACTCTTTTTTTATGAGCGTAGAAACACTTACAACCGTCGGGTATGGTCTTAATGAACCATTAACAACTCAAGGCAAACTGTTTACTATTATTTACATAATTTTTGGTGTATTTTTATTTTTATACTTAGCTAGCGAATTTGCTCAACATGTGTTTATGGCAAATTTTAATAAAAGATTTCGGGTAAAATCTATGGAAAACAAAATTAAAAAATTAAAAAATCATTACTTAGTATGCGGTTTTGGCAGAACCGGAAAAGAAATCGTACTACAGCTTCAAAACAACAATATTCCTTTTGTTGTTATCGAAAAAGACGAAAACCTAGAATCTGTAATGGAAGATATGAATATTTTATACCTTCCCGGTGATGCCACAGAAGATGAAACTCTTAAAAATGCAGGTATAGACAGGGCTAAAGGTATTTTCTGCACACTAAGCGATGATGTGGATAACCTGTATTTAACCGTTTCTGCTAAAAATATTAATCCTGATTTGAAAATTATAACCAGATGTGTAAAAACATCAAATGAACAAAAATTCAAAAATGCAGGAGCAACTCAAACGATTCTGCCTTACGAAATCAGCGCAAGAAGAATGGTAGCCTCTGTTGTTAAACCTCTGGTTGTTGATTTTATGGATATAGTGATGCATAATCAGGGTAAGGGTCTAAAATTAAAGTTAGATCAGATTTATATCAAAAAAGGTTCTCCTTTAGAAAATGAAACAGTACTATCTTCTAAATTAAAAGACAAAACAGGAGTTACAATCGTTGCAATACAAAGAAATGAAGAATTTATAACAAATCCTCCCGCTAATACAAAGTTTATGGCAGGAGATTACTTGCTTGCAATCGGCACAAATCAAGAATTGTCAAAATTACAGGAAATTATTTAAGAATTTGAGGATTATAAATGAAAAACAGAAACATAGCTTTTTTAATTACAATATTATGTCTTTTAAGCCTTGTTGTAGGAATTTTAAACAATTCAAGAATTTCAAGAAATCTTGCACGACAAGATGAAAACGGCGTCAAACAAATTCAAAAAATGTTTGCTGCAAGCGGTGATAAAATAGCATTAATCAGGCTTGACGGACCGATTTCTTCTGACGGATCGGCAGGATTTATAAGCAGTTTTTATTCTGCAGAAGGAATTAAAAAAGCATTAATAAAAACAATTGATGATAAAACCGTAAAAGGAGTAATTTTAAGAACAAATACTCCGGGCGGAACTGTCGGACTATCTCAAGAAATTTATCATACAATTTTAAGATTAAGACAAGAAAAACCCGTAATACTTTCAATGGAAGATATTACGGCTAGCGGAGGTTATTATATTGCAGCTGCCGCTGACAGAATTTTTGCTCAGGAAGGCACATTAACAGGCAGTATTGGCGTTATAATGAGTGCGATTGATGCTCATCAGCTTTTAACCCAAAAACTCGGCATAACCAACAATACGATTAAAAGCGGAAAATTTAAAGATATCGCATCTCCATATAAGCAAATGACTGAAGATGAAAGAGAACTTTTGCAAAACATAATTAACTCCACATACGAGCAGTTTGTAGGCGCAATAATAAAAGGTCGGGTTGAGCGAAATGATAAATATACAGCTAAAAAAACAGCTTTAACCGAAGAAGAATTAAGAAAATATGCCGACGGCAGAATTTTTACGGGCGAACAAGCTAAAAAATTAGGCTTTGTGGATGATTTAGGCGGTTTATATGAAGCTACTTTAACTATGAATAAAATGATTGAAGAAAAATTCAGCATAACAAAAGAACTTCCTGTTGTGCCGTATAACAGCCCGACAAATTTTGAAACGTTATTTCTAGGAGTTGATAGTCTTTTCCCCGGAGAAATATTCAAATCTGTTACCCCCCTTAGTACAAGAATGTCACGTCAGCCTTTATACCTGTGGGAGTAAGTGATGAGAAGATTTGAAACTTTTGGCGAAAATATATACAACACTTTTTTTAATTCTGATGAAGGTTTCGACAAATTAAAAGAGGAAAAACCTTTTTATCAAGCTGTTTTAATAGTTATTTTTATAAGCATATTAGATCCTTTGGTAAAGTTGAATCCGGTAGAGCATTCGTCTTTGGTTCTATTTGGTTTTAGCTTATTATCAACAGCAATCGGTGGAATAATAAGCTGGCTTTTTTTTGGATTTTTTGTTGAAATAATGGCAAGTATTTTTGGCAAATCAGGCAATATTAGAACTTTTCTTATATTATCCGCTTTTGCGCTTTTACCGTGGATATTTTTAGCTCCAATCGAGCTTTTAAAAAATAACCCTTCAATTGTAACAGGATTTTTCGGTATATTATTTGGGCTTATTGTTTGGCTTAGAACAGTTATGCTGTTTTTAAGAGCAATTGCAAAAACTTATGAAACAACCGTTCGAAAAACTCTTTATTTTGTTCTAATCCCGTTTATCGGAAGCATAATTTATTTTCATTGGTTTATAGGATTTTTTACAACCTTAGGAAAAATTTTATTTTGAATTTTTCATTAGTTTGATATAATTAAAAACAAGATAATCCTATAATTTTAATTTTTCATTTCTGTCATTCCGTACTTGATGCGGAATCGCAAGGGCATGGCGATGCCTAATCAAGTCAGACATGACAAAATATTATTAAGGTTATGCAGTAGGTTTAAAATAGTCATTAAAGAAGAGTTTATTATGTTTTCAAGAGCTTTTAAATTAGTTAAATACAATATGATTTTAGTGCAGCCTTTTTTGCTTTTTTTATTGGTATTGGGTTTGTTAACTGCATCA
>JAQUYY010000247.1 GCA_028691575.1 Candidatus Gastranaerophilales bacterium | reverse complement strand
TGCTTGTGTTTGATTTATTAAATCTAGTGCTTCTATGACATCTTTATTTGAAGGATCAAGATTTAGAGCATTTTTGTAAGCCAAAGTTGCATTTCTGTAATCTTTTTTAGTGTAATAGGCTGAGCCTAAATAATTATAAGCTGACAAATTGGTTTCATCCATATCAATAGCGCTATTATAATAATTTATTGCTTCATCATATTTTTCCATTGCCTGATAACATGCGCCTAATCCGACAAATACTTCTGCTGTCGGGTTTTGTATGGTTTTATAAAGTTCAATTGCTCCTTGATAATCCTTTTTTTCATATTTATCTACAGCAAGTTTATATTTTGAAATAATTTTTCCATTGTTTATTTCTTCAATCAAATTCGCTGCTTCTTTATTATCAGGCTGATTTGATATGACTTTTTGAGCGTATGCCGTTGCTTCTGTAAAGTTTTTTTCATCTTTATATATCATTGCAAGATTTAAATAAGCATCTGTTAAGCCAGAATCAATTGAAACAGCTTTTTTGTAATAGTCAACAGCTTCGCCGGCTTTGCCGACAGAATGCAGTTCAAATGCGTAATTGTAAAGCGCATAAGCGTCATTGGGATTTTGTTGCGTAATTTGATTTAATATTTCCAAGCGTTGATGTTTTGGCACAGAATTTTTAATTGTTTCATATAATGCCAATCTTGCAGGTTTATAATCGGGTTTGATTTCCAAAGTTTTTCTAAACTCTACAATAGCATCGCCATAATGACCGGTCTCGTTTAAAAGTGTTGCTTTGTAATAATGAGCTAACATATTTGATGGGTAAACCTGTATAATTGAGTCGTAAGCACTATTTGCCGATTCATATTGTTTTTGGCTTTGATAAAAAGTTCCTAAGTTTAACCTTATATTCGAATTAGACGGATCTATTCTTTCGGCTGTTTTATAGCTTGTTAGTGCAGCATCATAATCACCTTTTTTTTGCAAAATAACACCCAGATTCATATGTGCCATTGCATTTTCAGGGTTCTCGGAAATTTTTTCTCTCCAAATTCTTTCTAAGGTTTTGACAATTTCTTCATTATCTTCATTACCTGCTAAAGCTACGTTAAACTCTCTGATTGCAGCATCTGAATTGTCCAAATCCAGCAATATTTTGGCAAATTTTAAATGTAATGAAGAATCTGCTGAATTAATCATTAACGCATTATCATATGCAGGAGCAGCTTTTAGCGGATTATTCAATATGGTCATTAAGTCCCCTATTGCTACATAAGAATCGTATTTATATTTATTATTTTCTACGGTTTCATAGAATTCAACAATTGCAGGTTTGAATAGTCCTTGTCCTCTCAGTTCTTTCGCATTTTTATAACGTTGGTCAGCTGTTAAAGGCAAATTCAGGTTTTTTAACGCAATTTCCAAATCATTTTGAGCAATCTGCAAATTTTCTAAAAAATCCTCTTCGGAAGAATTTATGTCATATTTCATGCAATAAATGGCATTTCTGAAATCATTTGCTGCCAATTCCGAATTTTTTTCGCTGTTTAAGTAGTATACGCCTCTTGATATATAAGAAGCTGCTAAATTATTTTTTGCATTTTTATCGCCGGGTTTTGTTTGTAATGCCAGTTCAAATGATTCAATTGCTTTTGTAAATTGGTTTGAACTGTAATATTCAACTCCTTCATTGTAATATTGTGCAGATTTATCGAAAGTTACTTCTGCGAATGAATTTTGTTTTAATGAACCTGCAAATAACAAAATAGCAATAATTATAGCTGTTTTTTTAATTTTCATATCAACTCAGCTCCCGATAATGTAAATTAGCTACTATTATTTTAACACTTATATATAAAATAATAAATAATTCAGCAATAAAAAGCCCCGATAACAAGCCTCGATTTTGATACCTGTGTTTGCTCACACAGGTGGGTGCCCCCCTGAATAATCTCCGTTTCCTGCTACTGGGCAGGTATACTTCGTTATTCTTAGAGTTAGAGCTCCCCATAGTTAAGGTTGAAGGATCAAAATAGAAAAACCTGCTACGGAGCTTATACTATATTTTACACTTTTCTTTATTACATGCAAGCATTTACTAATTCTTTTTGCCAACCCGGAGTTTTCTCTATATATGCATCTGCTCCGCGGTTTTTGCATTTTTCTTTATATTCGGTTTTTGAAGTAGCTGTCATGACTATAATTTTAGTATTTAACTTACATAATAAAATCAGTTTTTTTAATTCATCCAGCAAAATAAACCCTTCTCTGTCCGTAGGAATAAACAGGTCTATTATTGTATATCCGAAATCCTGCTTTTTGAACTTTTCAATAGCATCATTAATTTCTTTTGAAACAACAACTTCAAATCCCATTTTTCTAAATAAAATTTCTAATTGATAAGTAATAATGCCTAAATCATCAACTATTAATATTGATTTGGGTCTTGGTGGTGTATCAACGGCACCGTCAGTTGATTCTACAAAGTTAGTAACATTTTCACTCGCTCTAGATGCTTGAGTTGCTCCCTCTGCAGGCGTTTGTGAAGTTAGTCCGGCTGAACTTAAAATATAATCGCTCATTTTTTCTTTAATTGTATTAATAGCCTCATTCAGACTATCTAATGTGACTTCATCAGGAGGTTGACTATCGACTAAAGCGTATAAATTTTCTAGAAATTTGTGATCTAACTCTATATTGATTTTTTCTGATGACATTATGTACCCCGCTTAATATTTCCAGACCTTATTATTATTTTACTACTTTATTTAAATATATGCCACCATTTTTTATCAAACTCTACACTTTTTTTATTCTTGATAACAGAATTTAACATATTGATTACATCTTCATTAGACAACTCAAAATGAATTTCAAGCTGTCTAATGTAATTGTTAAGCGATTTCTGAGCGTTTTGTTTATTCTTTCCGTCTGAAAATTTGTCAGCTGTATATTGTCCTTTCATATCTCCATACCTATTTTTTTAGACACATATACAATGTAATGTTTTTTAATTGTTTTTACATTCGATAAAAGTATACTGTTAAAATGATTTCTTTTAAGGAGCAAATTATGAATAAAAATAATATATCGGTAAAATTTATTAACAAAGGATTCTACATAGAAAAAGACAATATTATAATTGACAAAATATGTCCCAATTGTCAAAAACCGCTGATTGAAAATAATTCAACCTGTACTTGCGGACAAATATTTGAAAATCCGCTGAAAA
>JAQUYY010000018.1 GCA_028691575.1 Candidatus Gastranaerophilales bacterium | reverse complement strand
AATATGTGGTAGACTTATCCGACGCAAGGCGGGTTTTTTTTGCATCTAAGCTGCACTAACAGGGCACCAACTGTTCCTGCGATGTTTAATTATAGCTCATTCGGGCAGACAGCTACCTAAATGTACTGTTGTAAATTTCATTGACATTAACCTGTACAAATTATAAACTAAGTCTATGAAAAGCAATAATAAAATAACGGGCAATCTGGGTGAGCAATTGGCAGCCGATTTTCTTATTAAAAACGGTTATAAAATAATTGAGCGAAATTGGCATTTTTCAAGAATTGGAGAAGTCGATATAATTGCTATGCATAAAGATACATTGATATTTGTTGAAGTAAAAACCAGAAAAACAGCTAACTTCGGACATCCACTCGAGGCAATTACTTATGCAAAAACTAATCAGCTTAGAAATTTAGCAAGCGCATTTATCCAAGAAAATACTAATATTAAATATAAAAATTTCAGAATTGATGCAATCGGTATTTTATTGTCTAATAATAAGGAAATAACCCACTATCAGAATGTTTGCCAGTTTTAAACATGATTTTTTCCTGAAATATCAATATTTTTAAAATATAAAACGGAATACATAATTTCTTTTATAATTTCTGTTCTTTGAAGCTCATCAGTATATTTCAGCATTTCAACAGCCGAATAAAGTTTATCAACGGAATCATACCATCTTTTGCCACCGGGAACATAGTCTTTGTCAAGTTTATCTATTAATTCATCAGAAGATATACCGATTCCGTCAATTATTATTTGTATAATATCATCGGCCAACTCTAATTTTGTATTCGCATCGATATACTCAAGAGTTTCAACAATTAATTTAAGGTTTTTATCTCTGTCGTACCATCTTGTAAAAATCATTTTTTGTCCATTAAACCTAATTTATTTTTTAAAATTATAACGCAATTTGAAAATTTCGTAAAATAAATTAATTTAAAGAATAGTTTATATTATAATAGTAGTAAAATAATCTGGTGAGAAAACTGTGAAAATCTATTATTCATTAGAAAAGAACTTGTTAAATTCGTCATGTATCGCATTAGGGTTTTTTGACGGAATTCATATTGGGCATCAAAAAGTTATTAATGATGCAGTTGAAACGGCAAAATTATCACAAACAAATTCAACCGTTATTTCTTTTAGAAATCAACCGAGAGCTTTTTTTTCAGATTCAGCATCTACTTTGATAGTTCCGATTGAAAAAAAGTTAAAAATATTAGAAGAAATGGGTGTAAATAATGTAATTCTACTTGATTTTAACGAAGAATTAGCTAATTTATCCGCCGAAAAATATGTAGAAATGCTTGTAAATTCATTAGCCCCAAAAGCAATTACGGTTGGTTTTAACCATCATTTTGGTAAAAAAAATGAAGGAAATAATGATTTTTTAATAAAAATGGGAGAAATTTATGGTTATGAAACAAGAACCATACCTGCTGTAATTAAGAACCATAACACTATTAGCAGCACTTACATAAAATATTTAATTCAAAACGGTAAAGTTGATATAGCAAATGAATTACTGTATTATCCTTATTCTATTGAAAACGTCGTGAAAGAAGGCGTTAAACGTGGACGAAATATTGGTTTTCCGACTGCTAATTTGGAAATTCTCAATACCTGTGTTGTTCCTTCTTTTGGCGTATATCAAGGAAAAATCAATTTAAATAACAGAATGTATTTAACAATCGTAAATATCGGCAACAGACCTACTTATTCTGATATTGAAACCCCACTTGCAGAAGTGCATATTCTAGGCTTCAATAGTGATATATATGGTCAAAAAATCGAAGTTATTCTTGAGAAAAAAATCCGAAATGAAATAAAATTCAATTCCGAAAATGAATTGATAGAACAAATAAATAACGATATTCAAAATGTAGCCAGTCTGGCAAATTTATAAAAATCAGTCATATTGACTTGACTAATTTTTAAATTTAAACTATATTTCTATTAACGACTTATCAAGAGTATGTGCAAAAAATTGCACAGTGGCTAAGGGAACGGCCCTATGAAGCCCGGCAACCTACAAAAAGTCTTTTGCAAGGTGCTAAATCCGCAGGTGAAAAAAGTTTAGCCTGAGAGATAAGTTGGTAATATAAATAATATATTTATAAATACCAACCAACCTCTATTAACTTGATAAGTATAGAGGTTTTTTAGTACAAAGAATAGATTTCTATTCAAAAAAGTAAAGGAGTACAAAATGGTATCAAAAAGATTTTTATTCACATCTGAATCTGTTACGGAAGGTCATCCCGACAAAGTTTGTGACCAGATTTCAGATGCGATTTTAGATGCTTTACTAACACAGGATCCAAAATCAAGAGTTGCTGCAGAAACAACTGTAACAACAGGTATGGCACTTGTTAGCGGTGAAATAACTTCAAACAGTTATGTTGATATTCCATCCGTTATCAGAAATACAATCAAACAAATCGGTTATGCCGGTGAAGAAGGTGGTGGATTTGATTACAAAACTTGTGCAGTATTAACAAGTATCGATGAGCAGTCTTCTGATATTGCAGGTGGTGTGAATAAAGCATTTGAAACAAGAAATGACAATGCAAATACATCTGATGAAGAAACTGAAAATATCGGTGCAGGTGATCAAGGAATTATGTTTGGTTATGCTTGTAATGAAACACCGGAATTAATGCCTCTTCCTATCAGTTTAGCTCATAAATTGGCTTTTCAGTTGGCAAAAGTCAGAAAAAACGGTACTTTAAACTACTTAAGACCTGATGGAAAATCACAGGTTACTGTTGAATACATAGATGGTAAGCCATCAAGAATCGATACGATTGTTATTTCTACGCAACATGACCCTGAAATTAACGGAGAAACTGATAATTCAAAAATTCAAGCTATAATCAAAAAAGATTTAATCGAAAATGTAGTAAATCCTGTTTTTGAAAATTTTGAAATTAAACCTGATGAAACTACAAAATATTTAATCAACCCATCAGGAAGATTTGTAGTCGGCGGACCTCAAGGTGATGCAGGATTAACCGGAAGAAAAATTATTGTTGATACTTACGGCGGATATTCAAGACATGGCGGCGGTGCATTTAGCGGAAAAGATCCCACAAAAGTTGACCGTTCAGCTGCTTATGCAACAAGATATGTAGCTAAAAACATTGTAGCTGCCGGATTGGCTGATAAATGTGAAGTTCAACTCGGTTATGCGATTGGTGTTGCAGAACCTGTATCTATACTAGTTGATACATTCGGAACAGGTAAAATTTCAGATGACGAAATAAGTCAATTAATTCAAGATAATTTTGATTTAAGACCTGCTGCAATTATCAATCAATTTGACTTAAGAAACTTACCTGCTAAAAACGGGGGTACATTCTACAGATTGTTAGCTGCATACGGACATATGGGCAGAACTGATATAAATGTTCCTTGGGAGGCACTTGACAAAGTCGAGTTGTTGAAACAAAAAGCAAATTTTAAACAACCTGCTTCTGTTTAAAAAGAAATAGCAGGCATAAATCATTAAAAACTCTGTTCTTTATAGAATGGAGTTTTTTATAAATTTATTTAACGGTTACTTATTGAAATCGATATAATAAATTAACTCCAATGCAAGTTTGGTTTTCTTGCAGCCAGTGTTTCGTCAACTCTTAAAACAGATGCTTTTGTCGGTGCATCAATTGCTTTTTGCGGATTTTGTTTTATTTCCTCTGCAATTTCAACCATAGCATTTATAAAATCATCCATAGCCTGCTTAGATTCGGTTTCTGTAGGTTCAATCATAATTGCTTCATGTACAATCAGAGGAAAATACACTGTCGGAGGGTGAAATCCATAATCAATCAATCTTTTTGCAATGGCAAGCGTATTTGCACCTTGTTCTTTTTGAATATCACCTGATAATACAAATTCATGCATACAAGGTTTGTCATATTCCAGTTTAAAATATTTTTTTAATTTTTCTTTCATATAATTTGCATTTAATACAGCATCGATACTTGCTTGTTTTAAGCCGTTCGCACCCATCATCAAAATATATGTATATGCCCTGACCAGTACCCCAAAATTTCCGTAATATGCTTTAACTCTACCGATAGTATTCGGCAAATCATAATTAAAATGGTATTTTTCATCCTTAAATTCAATAATCGGAACAGGTAAAAAATCTTTTAATTTTTCTACAACACCAACAGGTCCTGCCCCTGGACCTCCACCGCCATGAGGAGTTGAAAAAGTTTTGTGCAAGTTAATATGAACAATATCAAATCCCATCAATCCGGGATTAGTAATTCCCATAATTGCATTTAAATTCGCTCCGTCATAATAAAGCAATGCGCCTGTATCGTGGACTAATTTAGCAATTTCTGCTATATCTTCTTCAAAAAGCCCCAGAGTGTTTGGATTAGTAAGCAATAAAGCTGCTACATCGTCACTCAAAGCAGTTTTTAAGGCTTCTAAATCAACCAAACCTCTATTATTAGACTTTATTTCTACAATATCAAACCCACACATCTTTGCACTTGTGGGATTTGTGCCATGTGCAGAGTCAGGAACAATAACTTTTGTTCTTTTTTGCCCTATTTTTTCAAAATACGCCTTTACAATCAGCATTCCTGTAAATTCGCCATGAGCTCCGGCTGCAGGCTGTAAAGTTATTGTATGCATCCCTGTGATTTCTTTTAACTGTTCCGGCAAATTATACATAAGCTCTAATGCCCCTTGAGTTCCGGATTCTTCCTGTTCGGGATGGATATTTGCAAAACCATCCAATGATGCTGTTACCTCATTAATTTTAGGGTTATACTTCATAGTGCAAGATCCAAGAGGATAAAAATTGCTGTCAACAGAGACGTTTTTTTGCGAAAGAAGCGTAAAATGCCTTACAACCTCTAATTCGGAAATTTCAGGTAAAATCGGTTTTTCCTTGCGGAGCAAATTTTCGGGAATATTTAATAAAATATCACAATTCAATTTTTCATCCGTCAAATTTATTCCCTGTGTGCCTTTTATTGATTTTTCAAAAATAGTTTTGCTCATCTACACATCCTCAAGGTTATATTTTGTAGAAATTTCCTGCAATTTTTCTATATAAAAATCAATTTCTTTATCTGTATTCATTTCTGTTGTGCAAACCAGAATGGAATTTTTATACTGTTTAAAGTATTTTTTAAGGTTTATACCGGCTAAAATATTATTTTCCTTAAGTTCATTCAAAAGTATTTCAACAGAAATTTTCTCGTCAACTTTTACAACAAATTCATAAAGAAAATTATTATAAAGTACTTTAAATCCTTTGATATTATTGATTTTTTCAGATAAATTTTTAGCTTTTTGGGCTGATAGCAATATAGCTTGTTTTAGCCCGTTATAACCCATAACAGACAAATAAATCGTGGCGGCTAGGGCTACCAATGCCTGATTTGAGCAAATATTGCTCGTTGCTTTTTCACGTTTGATATGCTGCTCTCTTGTCTGCAAAGTAAGAGTATAAGCTCTATTACCGGCTTTATCCAGAGTCATTCCAACAATTCTTCCCGGCAATTGTCTTGCATATTGTTGCTTACAAGCCATATATCCTGCATGAGGTCCGCCAAACGCCATTGGTATTCCCAATGTCTGAATATCGCCAACTACAATATCAGCACCAAAATTTACAGGAACTTCTAAAACCGCTAATGATGAAATATCAGCACAAACAATCAATTTCAGCTTATTTTTGGTTATAAAATCACCGATTTTTTTTGAATTTTCAACATTGCCAAAATAATTTGGCGTTTGAATTAAAATAGCTGCAAATTCATCTATATTAGTTAAATTAGAAAGATAATTAAAATCAATTTCTCCGTTAATTTCAGGAATAATTTTAACTTCAATATCCCCACCGAAACAATAGGTTTTAATTACCTGCAAATACTGCTGATTAAGAGTTTCTGCAATTAAAACTTTTGATTTTTTTGAAATCCTGCAAACCATTAGAACAGCTTCCGCACAAGCGGTTGCACCGTCGTAAACAGAAGCATTTGAAACATCCATACCTGTCAAATTGCATATCATCGATTGATATTCATACATAGCCTGTAAAGTTCCCTGGCTGGCTTCAGGCTGGTATGGAGTATAGGAAGTCAAAAACTCTGTCCTGCTTGTAATAGCTGATATACACGCAGGAATAAATTTGTTGTAAGTTCCGCCGCCTAAAAAGTTTATACAATCGGAATTATTTTTATTCGCAAGTTTTTTTAATTTTTTTTGAGCTTCTAATTCACTAATTCCATCAGGCAGATTTAAATCATTTTTAAATTTAACAGAATCGTTTATTGAATCAAAAAGACTGTCTATTGAGTCTAAATTTGCTTCCTTTGCTAACTGATTTCTAATTTGATCGGTATGTGGCAAAAAATTTTTCAATATACTTACTCTTCTATAAATTCTTGGTAGTCTTCGTATTCCATTAAAGCATTTAGCGCTTTTTCATCCTCTGTTTCGATTTTAACAATCCAACCATCCTCATAAGGAGAGTTATTAACTAATTCAGGATTATCGATCAATGTTTCATTAATTTCAACAATTTTGCCGTTAGCAGGCATATAAAGCTCTGATGCGGCTTTTACAGATTCAATAGTGCCTAAAATCTCACCCTTTTCAAACTCAGTACCGACTTCAGGCATTTCAACAAAAACTATATCGCCCAATTGTTCAACTGCATAATCTGTTATCCCAAACTTATAAACACTATCCTTCTGCAAAAGATATTCATGTGTTTTAGCGCATAAAATACCATCCGGTGCTTGCATGTAATTTTCTCCTTAATTTAACAAACTATCTTAAATATTTTAAAAATGGCATTCTGACAATTTCTGCCGAATAAAATTTATTTCTGATTTTAATATTAATTTTATCTCCTGTCGAGAAATTTAACGAATTATTTACATAACCCATCGCAATATTAGCATTTAAAGAAGGTGCAACACCGCCACTGGTAACTTTTCCAACCTCTTTACCATTAAAATAAATTTCGTAATCATGTCTTGGAATTGCTCTATCAATCATTTTTATGCCGATAAGTTTTTTATCCGTCCCGTTATTAATTTGAGAAGAAATTGCATTTTTTCCATTATAATCCTCAATTTTATCTTTTGGAACACTCCAATTTAAAGATGCCTCAATCGGAGTGGTATTTTCATCAATATCTTGACCGTACAAAAGCATACCTGCTTCAAGCCGCAAAGTATCTCTGGCACCGAGTCCGATAGGTTTTATATTATATTTTGAGCCTATTTCAAGAAATTTATTCCATAAATATACTATATTATCAGTTGAAGCAATTATTTCAAAACCATCTTCTCCTGTATATCCTGTTCTTGCAACAAAAACATCAATACTATCAATTCTAGTTTCTTTTATACTAAATCTTTTGGGCTGATTGTCTTCTGATAAGCCGGTTTCTTCAATTATTTTAGCAGAATACTTGCCTTGAAGTGCAATCATAGCATAATCATCAGAGGCATTTTTAATGTCTACATTTAAATTATCTTTATTAGAAACAATCCAATTGAAATCCTCATCAATTCTTGAAGCATTAACTATTAGCAAATATTTTTCGTCATCAAGTTTATAAATAATCAAATCGTCGATAATCCCGCCGTTTTTGTTCGTTAATTGGCAGTAAACAGCTTTTGAAAGAGAAAGTTTTGAAATGTCCTGAGGAACAATTTTTTGAAGTAATGCTAATGAATCTTCACCTTCAACAAAAAACTCACCCATATGTGAAACATCGAATATGCCTACATTTTCTCTAACAGCTTTATGCTCATCAATAATCCCTGTATACTGAATAGGCATTTGACAACCGGCAAAAGGCACTATTTTAGCGTTTAATTTTATATGCTCATCGAATAACGGCGTTTTTTTAAGATTTTCCATTAATTAATAGCCCCCCTAATAACCAATATAATTGTTATACTTTAAGAATTTTTGTCAAGAGGGTACAGAAAAGTCCGTTTTTTCAAGCAGTTGACTTTTTCATGCCCGACCTTCGAAAGGTAAAACATAATGATAGCTGCGAGTAGCCGGTATCATTATGTTGATACTAGATCATGGAAAATATTTAAATCTTGAAACTATTATGCTAATCTAAAATTATGGAAGTAAATCAAGAAATATCAGAAATTTATAGCAGAAATGAACTTTATTGGGGCAAAGAGGCTCAAAAATTATTATTCTCAAAAAAAGTACTAATAGCCGGATTGGGTGGCGTAGGGGCTTATGCCGCAGAAGCATTAGCTCGCAGCGGAGTAGGCAACTTGGTGTTGCTAGATTTTGATAAAGTTACCCTCTCGAATATTAATAGACAGCTATTGGCTTTACATAAAGATATTGGTAGATATAAGACTGAATTAATGAAAGAGCGGATTGAACAGATTAATCCACATATTCATGTAGAAATTATTACGGATTTTTATACAGAAAGCATTAAAGACAAATTATTTTCAACAAATCCTGATTTTATCATTGATGCAATCGATATATTAATGGCAAAATGTGATATTATAGAAAATTCGATAAAAAGAAATATTCCAATTATATCTTCAATTGGAGCAGGAAACAGAATTGATCCCGAACAGCTTTGTATCAAGGATTTATCAGAAATTAAAACTCACAAATGTCCTTTTATAAAAAATGTTGCTTACAGGCTAAGAAATCGCGGCATAACAGAGGGCATAACTATTGTTACAAGCACAGAAAAGCCTCAAAATTTAGAGAAAAGAGAGCATGAAGAAGTTGTGACAACAAATGATGGAAGAAAAATAGATATAAAGAAATTTACCCCCGCCAGCACACCTTTTGTCTCGCCTGTAGCAGGCTATATGATGGCATCTTATGTTGTTAGAGAGTTTTTGAAGGAATTTTATTCATAAAGATATTTTGCCGAACAGCCAAAACCATTGTTATTTGTTGCTGTTGAGCCTTCTACACAACTTGTTAAAGGTTCATAAAATCCTTTTGCCCCATGTGGTATTAATGTATTTGAGGTTATATTTGCAAAAAATATATCTTTTCCTATTGTATTAGGTTTTTTAAAGCCATTTACATCTATAGATATATATCCGCACCTTGTATAGTCACCTATAGATTGACTGCAATTTGATTTTTCAATACCAAGTCGTATTAAACTGCCGTTATTTAATATTAAACCGGGTTGAGAATGGGTTCCAAGACCTGTGCCATTTAAAAAATACCAACTATTAGCACCGTTATGCCAACAGCCTTCTGCACTTACTCCACTTCCTGTTCCTCCATAAGTTGAGATTCCGGAACAATCTTTTATTATGTTTAATTTTGAAGCAAAAGCATTTTTTAAATCTTCAGTTCCTGCTGCATCTCCGGGAAAAGCACCTGCTAAAGTTCCACCGTTATCTACAGCTATTAATTGTGTTGCTTGAGTCAAATCGGAATACGACTTTTTCCACGCTGCTTTTAGCTCAGCATCGCTTGTTGTACCAAATAATGTAGGTATGGCAATTGATGCGATAATTCCGATTATCGCAATGACTATCAATGTTTCTGCCAGCGTAAATCCTAGTTCCCTTACAAATTTATTCTCCGACTGCTGCATTTTCTTTAACATACTTTGCTTCCTTTAATTGGTTTTATTTAAATAATTATATTTTTAATTATATACTTAATTACAATTATTGACAATCAGGTGTTTATATTATTAAACGAAAACAGTATTCCCGTTACTATCAATAGCTACAGTTATTGGAAAATCAATGATTTCAAGCTCATGAACGGCTTCTGCGCCAAGTTCGGGGTATGCGATAATTTTTGAAGACTTGATTTTTTCGGCTAAAAGTACTGCAATTCCTCCAATTGCAGTAAAATAAACGGAATTATTATTTTTAATACTTTCAATTGCGCCTTGGCTTCTTTCACCCTTGCCAATAGTAGCAATAACGCCTTGTTCTAATAACTTTGGCAAATATTTATCCATTCTTATAGAAGTTGTGGGTCCTACAGGACCTATAATTTCATCCGGAGCAGCAGGACAAGGACCGGCATAAAAAATTATTTGATTTTTTAGTTCTATAGGCAATTTTTCATTATTTTCTATACATTTGTAAATTTCTTTATGTGCAGCATCTCTTGCCGTTAATATTTTTCCTGACAAAAGTACTTTTTGCCCGGCTTTTAAATGTGAAAATTTCTCGATTTCACTTGTATGCAGCTTTATGTAATCATCAAAATTATTGTCAGATAACTCAATTTGATAATTAAACTCATCAAAGTCATACATAATTGATGAAGAAAAAATTTCTGCACAGGCATGTCTTGTAGCATGACAGTTTATATTTACAGCAATAGGTAAAGATGCAATATGACAAGGATATGTAAGAATATTAATTCCAAAAACTTTGTTTTTAGGCAATTTTCCCAGTATTTTTTCTTGCAATTCTTTTATTTGAATGTCTTTTGAATTATTTAACGGTTCAATTAATGCCTTTTTTGCTAATACTGCACAATAATCAAGTGTTCCACCTATACCGACACCAATATGCATTGGAGGGCAGGCTCTTTCTCCTGCATCTGTTACGGTTTTTATTACAAAATCTATAATTCCATCCACACCATCGGATGGTTGAAGCATTTTTACAGCACTTGTATTTTCACTTCCGGCACCTTTTATACAGACTTTTAATTTTATGGTATCCCCGAACGTAATATTTGTGTAGATTACAGCCGGAGTATTGTCATTTGTGTTAATTCTATTGAATATTGGATCTTTAACGATAGATTTTCTCAGATAATTCTTTTCGTAAGCTTTTTTTACCCCTAAATTTATAGCGTTTTCAAAGTCTTGCCCCTCTATATGAACGTCTTGTCCTACTTGTGCAAAAACAATGACCATTCCTGTATCCTGACAAATTGGTCTTTTTTTGATTTTAGCTAATCTTAAATTCTCAAAAACAAGACCGTTTTTATCTGAATTTAAATTTTTTAAATTCTCATATGTGTTTTTTGATATAGCATAATTTGCCTGAAAACACAGGTTTTCTACAGTTTCTGTAATTTTTTCGGATGTGATTTTTTTAATATTTGAGAACATAAATTTTTCTTTTCAGTCTGTATCAATGTAAACTTTTATGTTAATATTAAAACAATTTAGTAAAAAAGGAAAGAGATATGTCTGTAGTTAAAATATTAAGATATGGAGATGAAAAGCTAAGAACTCCGTCTAAAGAGGTTCACAAGGTTTCATCTAAAGTTAAAAAAATTATTAAAAATTTAATCGATACAATGTATGCAGAAAACGGTGTCGGTCTTGCTGCCCCTCAAATAGGCGAAAATATTAGGGCTTTTATTATTGATGTAGGTGTAAATGGTGAACCTGCAAATCCTATCGTCTTTATAAACCCTAAAATAATTGAAAAAACCGGTGCTGTAAACAGTTTTGAGGGTTGTTTGAGTTTCCCTGATGCGTTTATAAATACAAGAAGATATGCAAATGTTAAAATTAAAGCACTTGATAAGAACGGCAAACCTTTTGTTATGGAAGCTAATGAAGGTTCGCTTCTTGCAATAGCGATGCAGCATGAAAATGATCACTTAGACGGTATTCTTCTTGTCGACCATTCAAGAAACAGATTTGAAACAGATCAAATTCTGGCAGAAAAGGATCTTCCTCCTATAGATACTAATTATTTGCAAGAAGAAGCTGAACTAGAAGAAGAAATAAAAAATTCTCCGCAACTAGAGGAATCCAATGTGCAAAATTAAAGTTATATTTCTAGGTACACCTGAAATAGCCGTTAAATCTCTTGATTATCTGTTAAATCAGAATGATATTGAAGTTCAAGCTGTTGTTACTCAACCTGATAAACCGGCAGGACGTGGTCATAAATTAACTTCATCACCAATTAAGTTATTGGCTCAACAGAATAATATAAAATTTTTGCAGCCATCTAAAATCAGAAATGATGAAAAAGTTTTAGAAATTTTAAAAAATTTAAAGCCTGATATATTTATTACTTTTGCATTTGGGCAAATTTTAAGCCAAGAAGTCTTAGATATTCCAAAATATGGGACAATTAACCTTCATGCTTCTTTGCTGCCAAATTATAGGGGTGCAAATCCTATTCAATGGCCGATAATAAACGGTGACAAATTTACGGGGATTTCTGCTATGATAACAGTATTAGAGCTTGATGCAGGTCCTGTTTTATTGACAGAAAAAATCGATATAGCCGAAAATATGAATTCTTCAGAATTGTCGGATGTTATTTCAGAAAAAAGTCCGAAATTGATTTATAAATCGATTATTGGATTGATAAACGGTGAAATCAAACCTACTCCTCAAGATGATTCTATGGCAACTGTTGCTAGGAAAATCAAGAAAGAAGACGGAAAAATTAATTGGACTAAGTCTTCAGTTGAAATTCATAATTTAATTAGAGGAACTCATCCTTGGCCTCTTGCATACTGTTCTTTTAACGATATTATTATTAAAATTATTGAATCGAGAATTGATTATGAAGATGAAAAAACATATAATAATATCGGTGAAATTGTTGAAATATCAAAAATAGGTTTAAAAGTAGCGACCGGAAAAGGTTCATTATTTGTCACCAAACTTCAGCCTCAAGGAAAAAGTGTTATGGATGCAAAAAGTTGGGCTAATGGGGCTAGAATTCAAATAGGTAATAAATTTTCTTAAATCAGGAGGTAAAAGAAATGTTTTTTTATGATTCTTTTTATATGATAATTGCAATTTTGGGGATGATTCTTGTTTTTATTCCTCAAATGCTTGTGAAGAGTACGTTTGCAAAATTTTCTAAAATACAAGCGGCTAATAATATGACAGGAGCTGATGTTGCAAGGGAAATTCTTAAAAATAACGGAATTACAAATGTTGTAGTAGAACCGGTACAAGGTGAATTGACAGACCATTATGATCCTGCTCAAAAAGTAGTAAGGCTTTCAGAGCCTGTTTATAATGGAACTTCTGTTGCTGCACAAGGTATTGCGGCCCATGAAATTGGTCATGTGATTCAAGATTTTAAAGGTTATTTACCAATGAAATTGCGAGCCGGAATTTTTCCGGCAGCTCAAGCAGGACAGCAAATAGGACCATTTCTTTTAATGGGTGGCATTTTCCTTAGAATGTTTATGGGAATGGGTGGTTTTACAGACCTCATAGCACTCACGGGGATTGTATTTTATGCAGGTGCTGTTTTATTTCATATAGTTACTTTGCCGGTTGAATTTAATGCAAGTTTTAGAGCATTAAAGGCTTTATCTTCCGGCGGTTATCTTGAAACATCAGAAATTAGTGGCGCAAGAAGTGTTTTAGGCGCTGCTGCAATGACGTATGTGGCAACTGCTTTATATTCATTGATGGAATTAATTTACTGGATTTGGCAATTTTTTGGAAGAAGAGATTAAAAAATTATTCTTGCTTTTTGAGCATTTCATCTATTGTTTTCTTAAAAAAATTTGATATTTTTCGAGCTCTTGTCAATGAAATATTATATTTCCCATGTTCAATATTGCTTATATAAGGCACACTAAATTCTGTTAATTCAGCAAGTTCTTGTTGAGAAAGAGATTTTTTTACTCTTTCAATTTTTACATTATGACCAAAAATTTCTAAAATTTTATTATCATTCATAGCTTATATTATATAAGCTTGACATTAATAATGCCATAATGTATATTATAATAAATATAAGGTAATGCTTAATAAAGGGAATAAAAAATGAACGAAAAGAAACGTTTGGCAAAAATTAATAAAATGTCCTCAATAGAAATTTTTGAAATAAAAGCTATTTTAGAAGCTTTATTGAATATAGAACAAGCTTATTATCCAGCAAATGTAATGATTGAAATAGCAAGGAAAAAAGTCATAAAAGTATTCAACAATATTGAAACAGCTAGAAAGATTTTAAAAATAACAAATTAAAAAATATTCAAAATATCTTGAAAATCTTTTTTATTCAACGTATTATATAGAAAATATCGGGACGTAGCGCAGCTTGGTAGCGCACTACCTTGGGGTGGTAGGGGTCGCAGGTTCAAATCCTGTCGTTCCGATTCTTTTATTTTTACCCTAAACACTTGATACATATAGATTCTAGCCTTGATAAATATCAATTAGCACGTAGTTTAAGAATTTATTGCATTTAGTTTAAGAATCTTGTGCGTTTAGTTCAAGAATTTTACCACTTTCAAACAAAATACTCATTGTGTTGCAAAGTAAAAAATCTTTCTCAATATCCACCTTTTTCTCAAAGTGCAAGCTAAACTCATTAACACAGTATAAAACAGGTGTTAAATGAGTATTAATAAGGTTTTAAACGTAAATGACTGTTGGATAGATATAAAGAAAGTTGCAGAGCTTAAAGGTGTAACCAAAAGAGCTGTCAGACTCGCTATTCAAAGAAATAAATACATATCAAAGACTATTCAAACTTCAAAAGGTCAAAGCTATCAGATACTTTTATCGAGTTTGGAAAAAGACATTCAGCAAAAGTTTTTAGATGAGCATTACACCTGCTTGTTGCAGAGCCAGACAGGCGATGCATACAAGGCTGGGTGCTCTTTAGAGTACAAAAATATTTTACACCTGTCCGTTGGCGAGCATGAGAGCCTTACGGGACTGGGTGCTCGAAGAGTAGAGCCTGAAAAACCTTTAGTTTTCATTCAACCTAAGCAAGAACAAATTATACCTGACAAAGCTCGAGAACTTGCATTAGCTAAATATGACTTGGTTAATTTATGGGTTAAGTTCAAAAAAGAAAATCCTCCAACTAAAACAGCCAATAAAACATTTATAGAACTTTACAACACTAAAGTGTTTGCTCCTGAGATATTTAAGAAGCTTGGAAAGACAACAATTGGTTCAATTTACAGATGGCATAAAACACTTAGTGGCA
>JAQUYY010000017.1 GCA_028691575.1 Candidatus Gastranaerophilales bacterium | reverse complement strand
GTAATTATTGCATAATGGCAGCAGTATATAGTGATAAATTTAATTTAAAACAAGAAAAAGCCTTGAAAGACAGGCTTCTTGCCGATGGGTTTTCTTTAAGCCCAATTAACTATGCTTTTTGGCAGGCAAAGAAAAATGGCATAAACGCTGTTTTATACAAATCCGGAAAAATTGTCGTGCAAGGAAAAGAGGTAGATGCTTTTACCTCAAAATATCTTGGTATAACAAAACAAACATCTTTAAAGATGGAGTCTTCTCATTCTCAATTAATTACAAGAATCGGGACTGATGAATCCGGCAAGGGCGACTACTTTGGACCTCTTGTGGTTGCAGGAGTTTTGGCGGACAAGGAAAATATTGATAAACTTTTAGAAATTGGCGTTAAGGACAGCAAAAAACTTAATGATGTTCAAATTGCTAAAATGGCCGTTGCAATTAAAAATAACTTTATTCACTCAATTGTTAAAATAAATCCTGCTAAGTATAATCAACTTTATGACAGTTTTAAGAATTTAAATAAACTTTTAGCTTGGGGACATGCAAGAGTTATTGAAAATATTTTAGAAAAAAAAGATTGTGACAATGTTCTTTCTGATAAGTTTGGCGATGAAAGTTTAATAAAAAATGCGCTGATGAAAAAAGGCAAACAAATTAATTTAGAGCAAAGAGTACGAGCTGAAGAGGATTTAGCCGTTGCTGCGGCTTCAATAATTGCAAGAGATGAATATGTAAAATCCATGGCAAAATTATCCAATCAATACGACATTATTTTGCCAAAAGGTGCTTCTGAAAAAGTAAAAGAACAAGCAAAACTGTTTATTCAAAAACATAGCAAAGAAAATCTTGGAAATATAGCCAAACTGCATTTTAAAACTACTTTAGAAATTTAAAATGCTTATTATAGAGAAACATGGATTGTGAGATAAAAATTACAATGATATTGATATGGGATTATGAAATTTATCCTGCATCCCGGATTGTTTTTCAGGAGTTATTATGTGATCTTTTGAATTAATTTTTACATTTGGGATATTAGCTCCGGGTTTTAATCTTACTTCCGCTATACCGTTTTTAAATGGACTACCGTAATAATAAATTGGAGGCAGAACTTCTTCGCCTTTTTTATTAATATAACCGGTTTTAATTTCACCTTTCTTATAAACTTGAATATTTGCTAAGCCTTCGCTAAACTCACCTCCATACAAATATTGGGGCGGTATTACTTCTCTTCCTGTTTTATCTATATATCCGGTTTTTAATTCTTCATTTTTTTGAACAACAATAACTTTTGCAAGACCTTGCGAAAAACCCTCAGATGTATCTCCATTTCCACATCCAAGATATTTAAACTCAGTCAAAAGTTTTTTTGTTTTTTTATTCATATAAGCACATTTTTGTCCTTCTTCATCTTTACAAACAAAAAAATAATTGCCTTCGATATTTTGAACTGCCTCATATTCAGGTTTAATTACAAATTCGTTTTTTTTATTAACAAAGCCGCATTTATTATTTTTACAAGCAGGTGCATATTTGTCCACATATATATCTTCTGCAATCAATGCCTCTTGATAATATCGGGTTTGACAAATTGCTTCTTGGTTTAAGCCCAAAATAATAAATAAAAATATTCCAAAACTAAAGAAAACAATTTTTTTAATCATATGCCCTCTTTTGCGTTTAGTTCTTGATTATTTTTTATTTTTAGAATCATTTGTCTGGTTTTTTCATATTTATTAAAATCATTTTGGTTTTGATAAATTACACTAGCATTCTGGAAATCAAGTAATGCCCCCTCATAATCCTCTAAGTTGGCTTTTGACATAGCACGAATTTTGTAGAATAAAGGATTTGAAGAATCAACCTCTAATGCTTTTGTTATTTTCAGAATTGCTTCTTGGAAATCATTTTTCTTAAAAGCTTCTTTTGCAAGTTGAACATAATCGTTCGTTGACAAAAAAGTTTTTTCAACAGTATCTTGTTTATTTAAACAGGATTCAACAATATTTATTAATTCGGCGGTTTTTTTGCAATTCTGAAAGTCATTTTGCTCTTTATAAAGCTCTTGGGCTATTCTTAAATCTTCCAAAGCACTCTGATAATTATTGATTTGTTTTTTTGCACGTGCTCTGCTTAAAAGTAAAAATGCTCTTGTGGCTTCATCAGAGGTATTAGTTGAAACTAAATTGATACAAAAATCATAGCCGGCAACTGCGGCTTTAAAGTTTCCTGTTTTTTCTCTTGTTTGTGCTTGCAATATATGAATTTGTAAATTGTTTGGTGCCATATATGATGCTTTCGTTAAATCTTCTATGGCCCCCTGGTAGTTTTCATATTGAATTTTTTGTTTTGCTCTTTGTATATAAAAATCAGCTTGATCAGCATAAGCTGATTTTGAAAATAATAATAGTGATGTTAATAAAATAATAAATTTAAACATAAAAGCCTACTTGCTAATATTTTGAAATCTTTGTACATAGGGATCCAAGACAGGATATCCATTGCTGGATTTTGACTGCGTATTGTAATAATTAGTTGAAGAATAATTTTTTGACTGATACCCATTTTGTGAATATGAAGATGCCTGTTGAGCTTGAACAGCTTGGATTTGTTGCATTTGCGAAGAAATGCCTAGCATTGCATTATTTAAAGAAGAGCTTATTTGAGCCATTGCCGCTCGTTGTCTAAGCATTTTTTCATAATCTCTAATTCCTTTTTGATATGCCATAGCGCTATCATAATCAGATTGGGATTTTTGTATTTCTTGATCCTTCCATTTTTCATATTCAATTTGTTGTTTGTAATATCCGGCAAGTGACTGGTCAGCTTCTTCTATAGAAAAAGTGGCCGCAACAGAAAAACTTGTACATAATAAACATAATAATATTAAAAGTATAAAAACATTTTTTTTCATATTTTCTCCTTAACTATAGTCCTTTATTTTTCTTTTTTAATTCTTCGAGTTGTTTTTCTCGTTCTTTTTGAGCATTTTTTCTGTTTTGCTCAACTTCTTTTAACTTAGCTTCCTGTTTTTGTTTTCTTAGTTTATCCGTTGTTAAAGACATTGGATATTCAATATCGAAATATTCAAGCTCCTGAGTTTTTTGGAACTTTAAATTAATAGATTTATAAGACAGAAAAGGTTTATCAGGCAATACAAGAAATCCTGAAGTTGTGTAATAAGGAGGCAAAACAACACTTTTTAATCCTTTATCATAAGTTGTTTGATAATAAATTTCTTGAGCTTTTTGAAGCTGATTAGAATCCCAGGTAGTTAGCATTACGGGCAAAAGTAAACCCCAGGATACTGCGCTTACCAGAGCAATCCCAGTACTTTTTGACGCCTTGACGGCTATGCCGTCATCTCCTTTTTTCATAAGTTTTTTTACATTGTTGCCTATTTTGGTTCTTTGTCCGTTATTTTTAGAAACCGAAGTATCAGACACTGATAAGATAATATTTTTATCTGATTTATTTGTAATTGCAACAAAATAAACATCATAAAATGATGAGTTTACCCTGTCATAATACTTTTTAAGCTCGTTTTTATCCATTTTATGAATATGCACGTATACATTATCTTTCTCATAATGTTCCTCATATTTATCAGCAGGTTTTTTGGTAATTTCTTGTGCAAGAAGTTCTGCCTGTTTAACAAGAGTTGTTTTACTCCCGCAGCCTGTCAATATACAAGATATAAATAATATAAGGGATATTGAAGTAAACTTTTTTATCATAATACTAATCCTTATTTACTTTTGATAATTTTGCCGTCTTCGCTAATTAAGTAGAGCATGTCTGTCATCACCTGACTTAAAAGGTTTTGTACTATATATTCCATTTCTTTACTTTTTAAAGTACCCTCGGGGGTAAAAACCAAATATTCCCGCTCAAGACTGTCTGACCATATTACATAATTCATAGGTAGGAAAACGAGTTGAAAAATTCCGCCGATTTTAAATTTTAAATCCATACCGTTTAATGTCGCAGGAGAAACAGGGGAATTATTTTTAACCAATTCTTTTGCGAACATATCACTTATTCCCCTTATAACTTGAAAATCAGTTAAATTAGCAAATATTATCATATCAACATCATATTTTTGTGCAATTTTTGCGGTCATCTCCTTAATGTTTTCACTATTATACGGCTCATAAATGAGTTCAACATTCTTAAACATACCTGAAATTTCAAGTTCTTCTTTAATTAGCAGTTGGAGAGTGGGCAGCAAGTTTGTCTGAAAAAATTTATCTTTATGGCGATAAAATTTTGACATTCTTTCATCTTTAACTTCCACAACTCCTATAGAAAAATTCTTGTACTTATCTGTAAGCCCTCTGTACTCTTTCTTCTGGTAGAAAAGGTTCATACGATTACTTTTCCAAAAAGACGGCTTTGGCTTTTTAGCAGGCCCGGCAAATGCAGGCGGCGCTAAAATAAACAAGACCATAATTATGGCTAATATTTTTTTTATCATTTTACTCTCCAAACAAAATCATTGCCGCTGCGGCGTAACCCGTATTCTTTATCATATCGTTCAATATCTTTATTAAGGTTTTTAATTAAATCAATATAAGTTTTGCATTTAGTGTAACAAGTATATTCAGTGTAATATTCATCCACATAAATAGTTTTGCCTAAATGCCCGATTGCTTTATGAGATTCAGCTTTACAGGCTCCTCTTTCAGCATTTCCTATAGCCATCCAGCTACCTTTCTCTGCTATCATCCTATCATGGCAAGATTTATACGCATTTCGTTCTTGTTGTTGCATTTGGGCATTGCATTGTTGCAAGTTTTCTTTTGCGATTTTTTTGCTGTTAAGAATATCTCGCAGCTGGGATTCAAGCTGTTTTTCTTTTGCTATTTGTTCCTGCATTTGAGCTTCTTTCTGCTCTTCATTTTTATACTCTGTTTTAGATGCCGAAGAAGTCATGATTGGTGTATTACTTTTAGAAGCATTCTCAATACCGTCAAAAGAAGGGTTTGATTTAATGTTTGTCGATTTAATTTCATTCATAGCTTTTTGATGTTGCGATAAAATTCTTTTTTGTTCTGCCTGTGCCTGAGAATTTATCTGTGCCATTTGCCTGTTATGATCAACCGTTGAACTATGAGCACTGGAAACACCCTGCGACCAAGAACTGTAAGCATTGGATGTTTTGCTTGCGGCAGTATTTAAAACAATATTGACTTCATTTGTATCAGGAACAAAAATCTTTGGTTCATTAGCAACTGTTTTTTTGTCGTCAAAATTATCGGCTTGTTGGTCTAAATCATCGTCCCATTCAAATAATTTCTGTTTTTCCTTCATTTTTTCATCATGCAACTTTAATCTCAAAGCCATAGCTTCTTTGTAATCTTTTTGTGCAAGATCAATTTTTTCTATCCACCTTGAAGTCATAACCTCGAGGTCGCTGCCGATTTCCGATTTTACATTTAAATCGTAAAAATAATTTACTAATTCATTCTTTTTTGCGACTTTATTATCATCATAGCCGTTTTCAATCAAATCATACATGGTTGCTTGAAGCTCAACAAGCTTGTCATGTCTATATTTAAACATTTTTAATTCGTGTTCTTGCTTGGTATTCATTTCAATGGCTTTATCCAAATCATCTTTGGCTGATAATTCTCCCAGCCATTTTCCCGTGTTTCCGGGCAGGCTTATTGCTTCTTCAGCTATTCCCATAGCCATTTGACCGGCAAGGTTTAAATCAGCTTCCAGACGATAAGAAGCAATAAGCCTGTCAAAGTCCTTCATTGTCAAGTTGGGGTCTTTTGCTATATCTTCTTTTAGTTTTACTTCCGCCTGCTCTCTTGACTGAACCAACGCTTCAGCCATTGCCGGAATCCCACTCATTTTCATAAGCATTATTCCGGTTGCTTTTGCGACTGTATAATACTCGCTGTCTCCTGCTTTTTCTTCGTCAAGCACCTTATTAATAGTGTCATTAAAATCTTCAATGTTCCCTTTCATATCAAGCAGGAATAAATAAGCTCCTCCTGCTTTTAAGCCTGTTTTAAATCCTGTTTTAGTAAGATTGTTGATATTAAAAGTTGTTTTGGATGCAGGCAAGTCGATATTTGTAATGTTTTGTGTTTTCGGGCGGTTAATATCTAAAATATCTGTTTGATTACCCTTTTTAGAATTTACTGAATTTCTTGTTTCTTTAATTCTTGTTTCAGAATCGATTTGCTGCGCCCTTTTGCTGTTAGCTTCTTTTCTAAGGTCATCAGCCTTGCGTTTATCGCCTTTAGCTTCAAAGTCTTTAGCCTGGCTTTCCAATTCGGCTATTTGTTTTTTATTTAGTTCTAATTCGTTTTGAGCAATTATATCTGCTTTTGTATGCGCAACGTCAATTAAATCTCCGCAAGCTTTCTGGAGTTTTTCAGGAGGAATATCCCTGAATATAACTTCTGTCATTTCAGGAGTAGATTTAACATATTCAAGTTTATTCTTGAAATCAGCCCCTTTTGAATCAATTCCGTTAGCTTTTAAAATTTGTTCAACTTCAATATCTCCCACAAGATCTGCTTGTGTATTTCCTGTCTTTGACTTTACAGATTTCAAAGTTCCCTTTACCATGCCCTGAAGGTCGTCAATATTATCTTCACCCATAAGCTTTTTGGGGTCTTTTTTTAGTCCTTTTACTGCTTTTTTATGATGATCAGAAATTTCAACAGCCTGTCTGCCCGGTTGATTTTTTTCCATTCCTATAGAAACATAAGTTTCTTTGCTGTGTGCATCGACTTCTATTTGGGTTTGATGGGCTGAGCTACCGACATCTCCCAGTTTATATTTTTGATCATATATCGGGTCAATTCCGTTACCGCCTTTATTGACAGTCATTTCAAATCTGTTAACGTTTGTATATCCAGGGAAAGAGTCAGTAGCTGTAAGATTATATTTATTCCCTACAATTTTTGTTATTTGTTTGTCAGTGTATCCTTTTGCTTTAAGCATTTCTATTTCTTTGATTTTAGCTTCTCTCATTTGGGTGTCAATTTTTTTAATTACTGTTTCAAGCCTTTGAGTAGCATGAGAGCTTGCGCCGAAATCAAAATCGCCAGACCAGCCTCTATGTTTAGAGTTTAGGATTTTTTGTCCATTTGCATTTGTAATATAAAGATCAGTGCCTGCTGATTGAAGCATTTTTTTATTCTTGGGTAGCCCTGCATTTACATCGTTTTGAATGGCTTTAACTACTGGTTCTCTGTATTTTGCTGTTAACTGACGGCTTTTTTCATAGAATTTTTTAAGTTCTTCTTCGAACTTGGCATCCATTTCAGCTAAAGACGCGGTTTTGTCCGCATAAATTTCTTTAACCTTTTTATCCAGTTTAGCTTTTTCTGCTTTAAAAAGCCTTTCTCCCTGTTCATAATTTTTCATCAGGGGGACATAATCAACTTCTGCTATAGCAGGTAAAAAGCTAAAGACAGAAATAAAGACTATTAATAAGAGCTTAAAAAAGATTTTCATTGTTTAAGCTCCTCTATCATTTCCTGAGCTGTTATTTTGTCTTTTTCTTCGTATGACGAGTTGTTTATAACCGAATAAAGATATTCTTTTGCTTCATCTTTTCTTTCGTCAAGATTTAGCATATAGGCTGTTGTAAGGATTAAATAAGCCGGATTTGTGGAGTTTTTATCAATATATTTTTTGTAAAAATATATTCCCCTTGGTAATTGGGCTGTCTTTATATAGCTTTCGGTTAATATTGTAATATACTTGGGACCCAAAAGGTTTTTATCAAGCAACAATGCTTTTTCATAGTATCCGATAGAAACAGAAGGCTTGTTTTTCGAGTAATAATACTGTCCAATTGCATAATATAAAGTTGCATCACTTGGATTGAGCTCAATCGATTTTTCAAAATATTGTTCAGCCAGTTGAAAAGACACAGTGTTATCATTCATTTCATTAAGAATCAAGCCTGCCAGAAAATATCTTTTATAGTCCTTGGGATTTTCATCAATTGCTGCTTGAACATTTGCATAGGCAAGTGAAAGTGCTTCTTTATCATTTTTGTATTTGTAAACCTTAAAAGAGCTTTGTGCCTGTTGAAAAAAATCAAAATTTTCTTTTGCAATAACATTATTATCAAAAAATATACAAAAAACAGCTGTCATAAAAAATAATGTAATTAATTTTTTTTTCATACACAGATCCTAATCCGATTTTGATTATTTAAAAATTATTATAGCATAAATTATTTTGATATTTTATTTGGCAAAATATGCACCCCAAGCGTTATATTTAAGAGTTTCAGGGTAGGTTTTAAGTTTTTCTTTAAATTTTTCATCCATAACAATCAAACTGGTTATAAATCCCCCGTCTTTGCTCACCGTTACAAAAACCTCACTGTTTTTTACGGGATAATAAAATCTTCTGCCTTCCATAGCTTCATCCCAGGGCATGTTTTTTTTAAATGAATAACACACCCCGTTAAATTTATACTCAGGGGTTTGATACATGCTTTCAAAATAAACCCGATAAATAATATTTCCTTTTTTATTATCAATTTTTCTTATTTTTTTAACAACTGCCGGGGTTTTTATTTCAGATTCATTCACCATTTTTTCATAATAATCTGATGGCATAATTGCAAAAGCCGGCAAGACAGTAAAAATTATTAAAGATAAAATAAATAATTTTATTTTCATATCAACTCCTGAAACATTTATATTTTAACATGAATTTTTATATAAAATAGTTCACTAGAGTAATATAGCAAAACTATCCTATAACTATTTCAGCATTACATGGTAAAATTGCCATTTATTAATTAAAAATTACAATCTTGCAGGACAAGCAAGGGTTTTAATAACTTCTAAACAGTTTCTATATTTATCTAATAAATTTTTATTCGTAATTCTTAACTTTCTTATTTTCATTGGTCATCATATTGAATTTTTTTATTTCGGAGTTTAAATATTTTTTAAATTCATTTTCATCATCTATAATATTCCGCGCTTTATTAAGAACTTTATATTCTAATTCTTTATTTTCTTTAAATTTTACTAAAATCATTGATTTTTCAGTTATTTTATATTTTTTTTGTTTACCTTTATCCTTATTATAATTTATTAATTTAAATTCAAGATGATTATTTTTTTGCTCTGTCGAGAAAGTTTTATTAATTACCTCATTTGTATAATTTTTAATTTTTTCACATTTCTCCCCCCAGGGTTCTTTAAAAAAGTAATAGATAATAATCTTAGAATTAATTTCTACATTCTTATTATTAGATTGTTGAAATAAAATAAATCCGGTTATTATCATTAATAAACTTATTAGTATTATAATATTTTTTTTCATTTTAATATCTTTCTTATGTATTTAATTGAATCAAAAAGATTATAACAATTATCCAAACAAAATATCAAATATTTTTTTGAAAATTTACTTGTTAAAATTTAATCGAATTTTACTATCTATGAAACTTCCAACCATAGCTAAAATCATCAAATATAAACTTGTTTGCCATATTAAATAAATATAAGTATTTATTGCATAATTCGACACATCTCATAATATGTGTAAAATTAGAAATTGCACTTTCTTACACGACAAACAAGGCGAAGAATGAGCCGTAATTTGACGGGTGCAAAATGCCATCAGCCTTAATGAGCATAGCGAATTTTAGTCTGGTGAGCGGTATTGCCACAAAGTTGCACAGGGCAAATGTTTAAATATAATAAAGGGTTTGCCCGTAAAAATATTAAAAACACAGAAAAGCAGTGCAATAATATGGTAAAAAAGTGCAAGAAATCGGTAATTTATGCAAGAATATCTCACCACTAAAAAACCGCCTCAATCGGGCAGTTTATAAAACTCTTCGGCATAAAATTAGCATCTCTTTGTGCCAGTTTCTCTATATCGAACCCTGAAAAATATTGTAACTATTAAAAAAGAACCTCATAATGAAGCTCTATTTTAAAATGGGGCGGGTGATGGGGTTCGAACCCACGCATATCGGTACCACAAACCGAGGTCTTAACCACTTGACGACACCCGCCATAATTCGTAGCCTGAACAAAGTGAGGATAAAATCCAAATTAAACGTTCTGTTTAACTACTAAACCTTATTAAATTGTCTTTTTTGTAATCCCGATATTTACCTCGGAACCAAATCTTGAATAGTCTTAACCACTTGACGACACTCGCCATAATTCGTAGCCTGAACGAAGTGAGGATAAAATCCAAATTAAACGTTCTATTCCGCTACCAAACCTGTTTAATCCGTTTTTAAAAGAAATAATGGAGCGGAAGACGAGACTCGAACTCGCAACAGCCTGCTTGGAAGGCAGGTACTCTACCATTGAGTTACTTCCGCAAATGAGAATTTAAAAAAATTAATTTTTTGGAGAAATTATTTTTTAAACTCTAACCTTAGAAAAGTGAGTAGCGTTGATGAAAGCAAAGAGCTTTCGGCATTACTGCTACACTAGACACCGGATTTGAATTATTATATTTACAAGGTTCAATTTTATTTTAATATATTTTATTAGTTTGAAAAAATCGGGATGACACGATTCGAACGTGCGACCCCCTCGTCCCAAGCGAGGTGCGCTACCAAGCTGCGCCACATCCCGAAATTGTTAAAAACTAATAAGGGGTTTTTTTGCATGTTTAAGTTTATCTAACAAAAATCCTAGTGTCAAGAGGAATTTAAAAAATTTCTTGATTTCTTTAAAATAATCATTATTATAGTATTATGGCTAAAAAATTCTTTAATATATTGATAATTGCTTTTTTCTTTGCAAACTTTATTTTTTGCAACTTTTCTTTTGCTACAAACAGACAAAATATTGATTTTGAAACCATTTATAACAATACTTCTGAAATTTCAATATATCTTGAAGATGGAGAAGATCCTCAAGAGGTTTTAGACTATCAAAACTATGCCGAGTCACCATATACATTATTAAGACTTTCTTCCGGTTTGATTTTTAAAAAAACAAAAATCCCTGCAGGATATTATCTGCTTGATCCCGTAGTATATGACGGGCGTGATGTAGTATTATTCAAACAAAATAGAAAAGTAATAGCGGTTATTCCGGTTTACGAAAAGCAAAAAGTTGATAATTCAATATATCCCGAAGCGCCCAAGCCTCCTGCTGTTCCTCTTTGGAAAAAAGTTTTAAAATATCCCTTTAAACCTTTTGCTACCGCTATAAAATGGATGTTTTTCCCAAGGACAAAAGATCCTAGAGTCAAAACACCTCCAAAGTGTTTATTAGAATCTTTTGATGCTCCGAATGACTTTTTTGTAATTTATTTATATGTTGAAAATTTGCAGTATAAAATGGTTTTCAAAACAAAGCAATCGGATATTTTACTTCCTATGCCAAAATATGAAATTCAGCAGCAAAACAATCCTCAAATGAGACCTGAACAAAAACCTGATCGATTATAATTATTTTTTAAAATTCCAAAAATCAGGATGAAGCATTACAAGAAACGGTATTAACTCTAAACGACCGACCAGCATGTTAAAACAAAATATAAGTTTTGAAACAATAGAGAGATCATTATAACTTGCCATAGGTCCTAATGAACCAAAACCCGGACCAATATTACCTATTGTCGCTGCCGTGCCTGTTATTCCTACTACTATATTTCCCTCAATAGCCGATACTACTAACGAAGATAATATAAATAATGACAAATAAAACAAAATAAATACAATAATTTGCCTTAAAATATCAGGGGGAACAATTGTCCTATCCAGTTTTATAGGAATTACCGCTTTAGGGTGAAGGGTTTGAGCAATTTCTTTTTTCATATGTTTAAAACTCAGTAAAATTCTTACAACTTTTATTCCTCCACCTGCAGAGCCTGCGCATCCACCGATTAACATTATTGAAAACAAAGTTATTTTCATTGCAACAGACCATAATTCAAAATCTACAGAAGCAAACCCTGTTGTTGTAATGATTGATACGACTTGGAATAAAGATGTTCTAAAAGAATCTAATAAGGGCAAATAATTATTTGCAAATAATAATCCGCATAAAATTAATGAAGTAATTGCTACAATTAAAAAATATGTTCTAAATTCAGAGCTGTTCCAGAATAATTTAGGCTTTCGCATTGTTATTGCTTTGTATTGAAGCACAAAACTGGCTCCTGCCAAAAACATAAAAATTATAATAATCCATTCAATAATACTGCTGTTATATCCCATTATACTTTGAGGATTAGGTGAAAAACCACCTGCCGCAAGTGTTGAAAACGAATTACATATAGCATCAAATAAATGCATGCCCGCTAACTGTAAGCTTATTATTTCAATTATGGTTAATGCTATATAAATACTCCAAAGGGCAGTAGCTGTTGAGCGAACCCTTGGCGTAATTTTTTCTTCAGTAGGTCCGGGTGCTTCTGCAAAAAAAAGTTGGCGACCCGCAACGGCAAATTGAGGAAGAATTGCTATAAACAAAACTATAATTCCTAAACCGCCTAGCCATTGGCTCATGCTTCTCCACAAAAACAATGTTTTAGGATATAATGAAAAATCCGTGAAAATAGTTGCTCCAGTTGTTGTTGTCCCTGATATTGCTTCAAAAAAAGCATTTATAATTGATACATCATAGAACAAATAAGGAATAGAGGTTATAACAGCAACGGAAAGCCATGTTAAAACAACTATAAACAAACCTTCTGCTTTTTTTAAATCATTGAAATTTTGAGCTTCTTTTTTGTTTAATCTTAACAAAAAACCCGTTAAAATTGATATTAAAGAAGCTGTTAAAAAAGGAGTTATTGAAGAATATTCTTTAAAAACAATGGCAAAAATTATTGGAAACAGTATAACCATTCCAAATAATGTTAAAATTAAACCTATTGAATTTGTTATGTAAGAAATTCTCATTTTGTAAAATATTCTTTTATTTTTTGTGCTTGATCTGCTGTTGTAAAGATAATCATATTATCATCTTCTCGAATAAGCGTGTTGCCTTTAGGGATAAGAACCTTATACCCGCGTCTTATTGCTCCTATAATGGCTTTTGCGGGAAGTTTAATATCTTTAATTTCTGTGTTTTTAAATTTATCAGGTGCTGTTATTTCTAAAACCTCACCCTGACCTTGCTCTACAATTGCAAGAATACTGACATCTTTTTCTAAAATTCTGTCACGAACTTCTTTTAAAGCAGAGCCTTTTGGCGAAACTGCAACATCAATTCCTACTTTTTCAAAAAGATTGATGTTTGATGGTTTGTTAACTCTTGTTATAACTTTTTTTATACCGAGTTGTTTTGCCAAAAGTGAGCATAATAAGTTCTTTTCGTCATTATTTGTTACACTGACCAAAACATCACTATCGCCGATATTTTCTGATTCTAACAATTCTATATTAGTACCGTCTCCGCATAAAATAAGTGTATTTTTTAATTTATCGGACAAAAACTCACCCCTTTGCGGATTTAATTCAATAATTTTTGTTTTTATTCCGATTTTTTCAAGATTTTCGGCAAGCATATATCCAACACTGCCTCCACCTATTATTGTGGCTGTTTCAACATTTTTTTCTTCTTGAAAGAAATTTCTGCCTAAAATATTTAAGGCACTCTCTGTCCCCATAAAAATAGCTTTATCTCCGGTTAATAGCTTTGTTGAGCCATCCGGAATAAATAATTCTTCGTCCCTTGTTATGCCTACAATTAAAGAACCTTCAGGGAAAAAACAATCCTTAATTAATTTGTTTTCAATAAGAGAGTTTTCTTTTATTCTATATTCAAATAATCTGGCTTTACCGCCTGCAAAAAATTCAACATCAAGCGCTTCCGGGACGGTGATAATTCTTAAAATTTCTTGAGTTAGTAGTTCTTCCGGCCAAATAATATGGTCAATCCCAAATTCAGATTGGTATAAGCTTTCTTTTTGTGAAGCAATGTTGTTTATATATTCATTTTTACTTACAAAGCTGACTGTTTGCACGTTACTTATTTTTTTTGCTGTCCAGCTTGAGACTATATTAACCTCGTCAAGGGCAGTACAGGCTATAAAGACATCCGCTTTTTTTATTTCGGCAGCTTCTAAGACACTAACACATGCCGCATTTCCTGAAACAAAACTAATATCAAGTTTTGCAAAGTTTTCAGGCAAATTTTCTTCATCTGCAATCAAGGTTACGTCATGCTTTTCATATAATTCATGGGCTATTAAATAACTTATTTCTGTTGCTCCAAATAGTATTATTTTCATAATCATTTCTTCATTTTTGTATTATTTTTTACCAAATCAAGATAATTTTACCTCAAAAATACTTTTTTCATAAATAATTCATATATTTATATGTTTCAAGTTTTTACAAACCCGTGTTAATATTTTTGCCATAAGAGCAAGATCGGGTAAGAAAATTGTATATTCCGGATATTTCAGTTATTAAAACTTATTTGCCTTTTATATTAGAAGGGTTGAAGTTAACAGTTTTTATATCAACGGTTGGTTGTTTTTTTGCATTTTTTATTGGTTTGTTGACTGCTTTTTTAAGAAATCTTCCAAGCAAGCCGATAAGTTTTGTTGCCGCAATTTATACAGAGTTTATAAGAAATACACCTCTTTTAATTCAGCTATACATTTTATATAAAGGATTTCCTTTGTTGGGCTTAAAATTCCCCGGAATAGTCTGTGGAATTATTGCACTTAGTTTGTATACGGGAGCTTATATTGCAGAGGTTTTAAGGTCGGGAATGAATTCTGTTGAAAAAGCTCAAAAACAAGCATCAAGAGGGTTAGGACTTAGTTATGTTCAGACTTTCCGATATATAATTTATCCTCAAACAATAAGAATTATGATATCTCCTCTTTGCAGCCAATTTATAAATTTAATAAAAAACTCCTCTCTGGTCAGTTTTATAGCAGTTACAGACATTTTTTATGTCGTTTATAAAGGTGCGGCTGATGATTTTAGAATTTATGAA
>JAQUYY010000016.1 GCA_028691575.1 Candidatus Gastranaerophilales bacterium | reverse complement strand
TCCATTGTTCCCCAATTTTCATCGTATAATTTTTCTTTTACAAATTTATGAAATGAACTATATAGCCAATCATTAACCTTGGTAACATAATTATGTTTTACCGGATTGAAATGAATATAATCCAAATGCAGGTACAAATCATTTTCATCTTTTATTGTGTGTTCCCAATATCTTCTTTGCCATACTCCTTTTTCGCCTTTCTTTTTCTTGCTTTCTGTTACGTATTTTTCTACATTGGTTATTTCTTTTTTATCTATATTTTTTGAAAAATCTGTTTTTATCGATTTTATTATATCTGGATAATTTCTTATTATTTTTGGTCTTAATATTGTATGAATATGATCTGGTAAAACAACTATTCCGAATATTTCAAATTCAAATTTCTCTTTTGTTTTCCTTATGCTATTTCTTAAAATCTTTATATTTTTTATTAATATCGGATTTCTTTTAAATGTTGTTATTGTTATAAATACATAACTATTTTTTTCATATGCTCTTCGATAATTTGACATTTTTATCTTTCTATTGGTTTCCCTTCCTTTATCGGTGGGTTAAAACCCACCCTACGTGACTTAGGGTTGTAAATATATAATCTCCCATTTGATTTGTATGAGTAAGAGCCATCCTCATTAATGTGTATATCATATATTGCTTGTTAGAGAGTTTAATGCACTTGTTAAAATACTATTCGATGTTATAATAACGATAACATTATCAGGCGATGCAGGAACTTCTCCAAACACAATGTTTGCATCAATATCAATCCCTGCCGTGATTAATTGTTGCTTAATGTCATTTTCTATCATATTCTTCCTCCAAAACTATAAAATAAATAATATCAATACAAAATAATCAAGCTTTGTCTTAAAACGCTTGATTCATTAAATATATTAAATTTTAATTTCATTAGTGACTTTAATGTCTTTAAACACCCTTCGCACATCCCTATAAATCTATTCCTGACAAATAATATCAATATGTATGTGATTTATGTAATGAACTATAAAGTATCTATTCAAAAATATCAAGTAAATAAATGTAAACTAAGTTTGTAAAATTATATGTCATTATTGTTGCAGATAATATCACGATTGGACTTGCGTATATTGTTATACCTTGTTTTTAAGCTAATGTTAGCAATGAATATTAAGAATGTAAAAATATTCAAAAATTTAATACGTTTTAAGATAGAGCTTAGTTTAAATGCTTCTTTAGAAATCCAGTCAAACCCTTCTTGCAGTTCTTTTTGAGTCATATTTTTTGGTTCAATGATTACGTGGTTACAATCATACATTGACAAATCATGTTCAATAATACGATTTTGTTTTTTCATTTTTTCATAAAATGGTGTTCCGGGAAATGGCGTATTAAGTGTAAATCTTGGTAAATCTATATGAGCTTTGTTAACAAAATCAAGAGTTTCTTTAAATGTTTCCTTTGTGTCAGAATCAAACCCAAAAACAAAACTGCCTGCAACAGCGATACCAACCTTATGAAAACTATTAATCGCTTCAATATAATTTTCCACAAGGGTTATCCAAATCAAAATAGAATACCTGAACTTATTCCTATGAATGAAATGATTATTTATGATAAAATTCGTCTTTTTTTACAGAGAGAAAAAAACTTTGATGATGCAGTTGTTTACGGAACATTTTCTTTTTTGTCACAGGCTTTAGGTTTTTATAATCAAAAAAGAAATCAGGAATTAACTAATCTTACAGACATAAATCACATTTTGGAGCGTTTAACACCTTTATTAAAAAAAGCTAAAAAAGAACAACTAATAAATAAACTATCTGATATAGTTCAAGTGCAAATAAATAAAATTCCCAATATTTGTTTTACAGCATTAGAAAAAGAGATAAAAACACTTTTATTAGAATAAGTTATAAATAAACTCGTCTTTATACAAGCTTGTTATAGAAAATGGTATGATTCTTGAACTAAACGCAAAATATTCTTAAACTAAATGCAATAAATTCTTAAACTACGTGCTAATTGATATCAAGGACGGAAAGATAAGCTACGCATACAAAAAGCCCTTTGACATATTAGCCGAAGGACTTAATTGTTCATTAACTCTGGGGCGGGAGGATTCGAACCTACGGATGCCGATACCAAAAACCGGTGCCTTACCACTTGGCGACGCCCCACTATTTCTAGTGTAGTAACATTTTATAAACCTCATAACCTAATGTCAAGTGATTATTTATTTTTTTCATTAAATGTCTCTATTTTTTGTGTTTTTCCATTTGTTTTTATAGTTACGGCAAAATCCTCGTCCGTCCTATAAACTCCTATTTTTCGCTGTTTTAACAATGATAAGGTTCTTTTCCCGGGATGTCCGTACCCATTTTTTCCGACTGATATTACTGCTGTTTGTGGGTTTAATATCGCCAAAAGCTTTTCATTTACAGAATTTTTACCTCCATGATGACCTACTCTTAACAAATTAACAGGATTTTTAATATAATTTTTTATAAAATCCATTGAATCCGCTTCATTATCCGCCATAATTAATGTTGAAAAATTCCTATAATCAACATGTACCATAATTGAATCATCGTTTTGATTTGAGTTATTTAACAAAGATCTAATAAAAATCTTAATTTTTAAATTTTCATCTGTTAAAATTTCTTGATTATTAACAGCTATTTTTGTATTCAAAGATTTTTCCAACAAATATTGTTCAATTTTTTCATAAGTTTGAGAATCATTCTTTTGTTCGGTTGTATAAATATTTTCCACAGGAAAATTCTCTAAAACATCAATTGTACCACCAATATGATCACTATCCGTATGAGTTAAAATCAAACTATTTATTTTTTTTACGCCCAAATCTTGCAAATACGGTACAATTGCATATTTTGCTTTACTATATCTGCCTTTATTCCCCGTATCAATTAATATAATCTGATTTCGAGGTGTTTTGATTAATGTAGAATCACCTTGTCCGACATCAAAAAAAGTTATCTGCAAATTATTGGGGAAATACCCCGTATAAACCGTAAAAATCAGCAAAATTACTGTTATTCCCGATGATATATTATAGCATTTTAATTGAAATTTATTAATAACAGCAAGTGTTATCAAAATAATAAACAGATAAAATATAATAATCTCAATAACTTCAGGCTTTCTTATTAAAATTAATGAATTATCCATATTTCCATAATAATTTGATATGTATAAAACCCAACCAAGCAGAGGATCCGAAATTTTATCGAATAAAAAGCAAATTTGTTCACCAATAAAAGGTATTAAACTTAAAATACTTCCGCTAAATCCCAAAACACTAATGATTCCTACTGTCGGAACTGCTAAAATATTTGCAAAAAGAGAATATAAAGCAAAAGAATTAAAATGAAAAACCTGAATCGGAAATGCCCAAATTTGTGCAATTATTGGCATTGTTATTATTCCAACAATGTATTCCGGTGTTTTTTTAATAAAATTTTGAATTTTTTCGTTTTTAAAATTTACGCAAAAATCTTCTATTTTGATTACTTCATTGGTTTTTCCAATAATTTTTTCCATCAAAGGAAGAGTAAATAATAACCCGAATGTCACCAAAAAAGAAAGCTGAAACCCAACATCTGTAAGCATTCTTGGGTTATACAAAACTAATAATACACATACAAGTATTAATAACATTAAATTATCGGATTTTCGATCTAAAAATTTGCCCAGCAAAATAAATTCAAGCATTAAGGTCGCTCTCGTTATTGATGGCGGAAATCCTGTCATTGCAGCATATAGCAAAACCAGAGCTCCGCTAAAAACAATCGTTGGTTTATATGGAATTTTCAATATCGAACAAATCAAAAAACATACCGCAAAAATAAATCCGACATTCATGCCTGAAGCTGCAATTAAATGAGATAAGCCCGAATGAATAAAATCTTGTTCCACACTTTCAGGTGCGGCAACTGCGGTATCTCCAAAAACAATACCCCCTAAAAGCTCTATTTTCGGTGATGGAATATGTTTTTTATGCAACAAGATGATTTTTTCTCTTAAATTATTTAAATTTTGAATACTTTTCCAGAAAAAATCTGAAGGAGGAGCATGTGAATTGATTTTCTTCAAATAAAAAATAGTAAAAATGTTTTTATTATTAAGAAATTTTTGATAATCAAATTCTCCGGGATTAGTCGCAAAATGCGGCTTTTTAACTTCTCCTTTTATCTCTAAAATATCACCTATTTTGATTTTTGAAATATCAGTTTTATAACTTTGTACAAGAGTTTTGCTGTTTATATTGTTCCAAGTATCGCCCTTTTTGTAAGAAAATACTTTAAATTCAAACTTGCTTTTATGTTTCTGCACTTCAGGCAATGAAACAACTCTGCCTTTAACTACAATGGTTGTAGGTGAAATTTTTGCCAAATAATCTTCGACCGGAATTCTAAAATCATTATAATAAATGCCAAAAACAGCTGTACACAATAATATTGTGACAAATAACAAAGAAATTATTTTTTTATAATTTAAAAACAAAACCGATAAAATAAGCAAAATAAAAAACAAATTGAAATAATTAAGTAAACTAAAAATAATACTTAAAATAAAAATTATTGAAATAATCATTGTTTTTTGTATATTAGTCAGGGTTTTATCCACTTTTACAATCTCATATTGAAATCGGCATATTAATTATAACAATAATTCAATTGGAGGATTTTTTTATACATAATATCGTTACAATGCATGATGTCATACTAAAGTTGGAGTGATATTATTTGACTATACTCCTTAGAAGACGACGATACACATATCCCTAATCCAGCTATGCATCCCTGAGTAATGGTCATAGCTGTTTCTTTTTGTATATTTACACAATTTAATATTTCTTTCTAAGAAGACAATTTTTAATCTTGCACTTACTTTATTTATACATAGTTATCAAAAAAGGAGTTATAGCTTAAATGTCATTTTTCAAAGTAATAGGAGATATAAACAGTAATAGTCAACGATTTGAAGACTGGGAAACACAACAAGATATAAATGATAAAAAACGTGAAAAATATTTCGAACAAAAGCAATTATCAGAAGCAGAATTAGCAAAAGCAAAGCAGCTTGGCGAAAGGATTATAGATTCTGTTGAATTAATGGATCAAAAATCCGAAGATGCAGCAGAAGATGTTGAAACAGCGACCATCCCATTAGTTTCTCTTGGTTCAATGGCGGGTATGTTTGCCGGAGGAGCTATTGATGTTGGTATTTTTAAATTTTTAACAAAAGTAAAAGGAATCAAATTTAGTGAGCTAATTGATTCATATGATAAAATTAAAGAAATGAAAATAACTCCTGCTCAAAAAGAACTTCTTGACAAATTACCCAAATATAAAAATTTAAGTACCGAAAATACCGGTATTGTTAAAAAACTGAGAAATGGTTACAATTATATTAACGGTGCGATAACAAAAGAAATTTTGGATAACAAAATATTGGAAGGTGAAAATAAACAATTTCTAGAAAAATTACATAAAAATCTGTCCGGCGGCAAAAAAGCAATTATTGCGATTCCATTGGTTTTTATTGCTTCTATGGTAGTTGGCACTATAGCCAGTGCGGTTGCAGCCACAAAACTTCAGGTTCAAGGCTCAAAAGTGGCAAGATATCAAGCCAGAGAAGATTTAAAAGACGCTAAAAACTTTGTAATGTACACACCTGAGCAAATTGCACAGGCTCAAAAAATTAAAGAAACATTGCCTCCCGATGAAGAAAAAAAAGTTAACATAAGTAATATGGGACCGATAGGTTATTTTAAAAAACTCGGCAAATTAATTTCCGATAATAAAAAATATGAAGAACAGGCAAAAAATTCAACAAAATGGCAAGAAAAAGATTTAACCAATGAGGAATTAATCGAAGCTAAACAACAACAAAAAATATTAAACAGAACAGTTAAAAAAATAAATAACCAAGCTGAAGAATATTCTGAAAATATGGAAACAACAGCAGGTGTTTTATTTGGAAGTTCATTTTTATTAGGAGGAATCGTTGGAACAATAGCAGATAAAATTCTAAAAAAATTAAATGTCGATGGCAAAATAACAGAAAAAATCACTAAAAAATTTGAAAACAACAAATTATTAAAAAAATTAAAACTAGATGAAAATACAATTAAAAATTTAACTAAAGGGATTGGCAGCGGCAAAGCAATGAAAATATTCGGTGTGATTTTAGCTACTTTAATATCTGCACCTATTGTTTTGGGGTTGCAAAAATCTGCATCAAGAATTGGTCGTTATCAAGCAAAACAAGAACTTGCTCAAAATCCTGGGAATTTTATAGCTATTAATGATGAAGAATTAGAAAAAATAGAAGTTGAAAAACCTAAAAAAGACAACTTTTTTTCAAGAATTGCAAAAACATTTTTAGTACTTCCTGAAACAATAAAAAATTATAAAAAGTATAAAGACTATCAAAAAAATGAGTTAGAAGATAAAAAGAAATCTTTAAAAGCCTTAAGTATGGTTGAGATTTCAGAAAATCAAATGGCAGATGCTGAAAGATTACGAAATAGAGTATTTAAAACATTTGACAAAGTCGATGAGAATTCACAAGAATACTCTGAAGAAATAGAAATGGCTAACGAAACAGCACTAGAATTGGCTCCGCTGGCAATGTACGCATCGATAATTGTTCCTGTAATAACAGGCATAGGCTTATTCGCTTCCGGCAAAATAAGCAGCATTAAACTTGCAAGTATGGCAACCGGTATTATATCAAAATTAAGTACAATCAGCAAAAAATCCTTGCCTAATGCCATTGATAATATAAGTGATAAAGCACTTAAGATAATAGACAATCATAAAATCAATAAATTTAACTTAAACAATAAAAATTTGGATGAATTGACACAATTAGATTTATTCAAGCAGTTGTTTAAAAACTTTGGCGGAGAAATTAAATTTGACAGCAAAACAATTAGAACTTCTTTAAATAATACTGCTGATAAATTTAAAGGTGATATTGAGAAAATGACTCCCGAGGAATTTACTCAATTTACTAAAACAAATCCGGTTTTCAAACTGATACATGATGAATCTGCTAAACCTAAAGAAGCTGTCAAACTTATTACAAATATACAAAAAATAATAAACAATATTCCGGATGAAAAATTAAAAGAAGTTTCTGCAAAAATAACTGAAGAATTCCAAAAAAATCCTGATAAATTTATTGATCTTTTACAAAATGAACCTAAAAAACTTTTAAGTGCATTGAATATGCAATCTATTTTAGGTAGTGCTTATGCCGGATTTATCGGCATAAATATATTTACACTATACATAATTCAGGCATCTTTAGCCGATATGCAGAAAAAAGCAGGCAGATTAGGCGTAATGACCGCTATAGACGATTTAGACAAGGAAATTAATAGTATAAAACCTGTTAATAATACTCCAAAATCTGCAACTTTAACGCAAACAGAAACCGGTTCGCCAGTAAGAATGGAAGATTTTTTAAATCAAACATTGAAGAAAAAACAAAATTAAAATTTAATCACTAAAACAATAGACAAAAAATAAAGAATTATATTTTCTTTGGCATAGGTCCGTTATATTTAGTATAAATATTAAATATTTCAGGATGCAGATTTGAATATGATTCTTTGCTCATAAGTCTTGCAAATATTTCTGCTATAGTTTCTGGCACAGGATTTTCTGAAGCATATGTTCCAATCGTATCATTTACAATACCTTTTTGATATGAATCCAATTCAATATTTTCTAAATATTTAAACATTTGCGGATTATTCTTATATTTCATCATATGAAGCCAATGACCTGTTTCATGAAATATTGCATGTCTTGAATCTTGATTTTTTGATAAAACTCCATTACCCAAATTCCAGTTATTTTTTGTATTAAAGTATAAAACAGGTTCATTTAATCCATTCCATTTAACTACTCCCGGGATACTCCATTCACCAACGCCCATTGTTCCTTGTTTAGACATCATTTTTCGAAGATTTGCCTGAACAGCTTTATTTTCCTCAAAAAACGCAGATTCGCATTTTATTCTTGTAGGAACATCGAATCTCGATTTTTTTACTTGAAGCATAGCACTTTTAAGCAATTTTGCCAAATCTAAATTATCACCAATTTCTAATTCCTTGACTCCAAGAGTTTTAAGAACATTTGATATGTGTTTTAACTCTTGGTTTTTACCAACTGCCTGTACCCCTTTATTAATTAAAATAAAATTAATATTACCGTTAAAAGAAATCTCATTACTTCTTTGTATTGGCCGATAGTTTTTATGCTTGTTTAAAGCTTTTAAACTTTTATTATACGGGTGAACAGAATAACTGTTTCTAAACCCTATACTTTCTGAATTTAACATATTTAACCTTTTTAATTAACGATTTTTGTTAAAATTAAAAAAACAAAACACGTTTGATAATTGCGTAAAATGTAAGGAAATATTAATTTAAAGATTTAAAATAGTTAAAATTATTATTTTTTATGAAATTTAGGGTAAAAACATTCCCATTTGCCTATACTTCCGCAATATCGACAAACGGCATGGTTATTCATAAAATCCAGATCCGGCACAAATTCATATCCGTCAACATTCATAATAATTTCGTCTCTATCATTAATTTTCTGCGAAAAATTACCCTTACCCTGATAATCAGGGCTAAGCATTAATTCAAATTTATCAACTGATTTGCAATTTTTACATTTAAACATTATTTAGCAGATGATTTTCCTTTTCGATTTTGAATATCTTGATATAAAAGCGTATAGCAAGCACTTCCGAATGGAAGCAACAATCCTGTCGTAATAAAGCCTATAATAGCGAATAAAAGAATTTTAGACAATTCAAAAATAACTGAACCGCCTTGCATATCCATGTATTTTTCAATATGAAAAAAGCTGACAAACATGTATGGATCGCTAATCAATGTTGAGGTGTAAAGTTCGCAGGGTCTCATTACAGTCTCAAATAAACTTGTATTCGCAAAAGCAGATTGAATAAATGATGGAATAATTGCGCTTGTTAATGCAAAAATGATTACGGCAAGAATAACTGTTCTGAAAAAATTACCTTCAACAAGCTCAATGCTCCTTTTTAAAGTTGCTTGAGGTGAAATAGTTTCAAATGCAAATACCTGATAAGTTAAGCTTAAATAAACGGATAATATGGTTAAAAATATTATCATTAAAGCCTCACCACCCCAAAAGAAAATTTGTTTATAAAGATAATCAATGTTTAGAGGCACAACAATATATGGCAATAATAAACCCACAACCCAAATTAACGCCAAAATAGCTAAAAGAATTATATATTGTCTTGTTCTTGCTGATACTTTTTGATTATGAACTTGAATGTCTCCGGCTTTACCTGATTTGATAAGGTCAGAAGCTATAGTGTTTAATGATATCATTCTTACCAGATATTCCCAAAAAGCTTTTGTGAAAATAAAAAATCCCGGCAATGTAAGCAATAATAAACAAGAAAAAACCAAAAATATATTATTTAAATATGGGTATTGATATAAAAGTCGGGGCATATTTTGCGAAAAAATAAATGAAGGAACAAGAATCATCAAAATTCCCAATAATTGACCAAAAAGCGGAAATAACATTGTATTGAAAAATGTCATAAAATTTTTGACATAAATCCAACTTCCCTTGAAAATAATTTCAAAAATATTCATCAATTTTTTTTCATCTTTAGCCATTTTCAAATCTCCGTAAATTTTAAAAGTTAAATTTTATTATGTTTCATTTATTATTTTACTATGCATAACAAATTTAAGTATCTAAAAAATTTAAAAAAAGCAGATTTTATTAAAGAAAACAATCTGCATATACATACAAAATTCTCTGATGGAATTTTGTCTCCTCAGGAAGCAATCGATAGGGCTAAAAGTATTGGTTTTAGAACAATTTCCATAACCGACCACAACACGATTGAAGCATATAATCATATAGATTTATTGAACACAAATGGGGTTGATATTATTTCCGGTATTGAATTTGATTGCTGGCATGCCGGAGTTTTACTTCATATAATTGGATATGGAATAGATTTACACAATCAAGAATTGCAGAATTTATGCGCAAAAAATCTTAACGGAACTTCTCTTGATATCGTAAGATTTTTTAACAATCGAAAAGCAAAAGATGTAATAAAAACTATCAAAAATGCCGGTGGAATTGCAGTTTTGGCACATCCTGCATGCTGTTGGGCAATAAATCTCAAGCATCTTGTCAAAATTCTTGCAAAAGAAGGCTTAGAAGGAATTGAGGTTTATTATCCGTATAAAAGACATCGCGGAATTATTAAATTTCACACCGTAAATGCTGTTCAAAAAATAGCGAATGACCTGAATTTGTATATTACAGGCGGTACAGATTGTCATGATACAGATTTATCCTGGTAACATATTAAAATTTATATATTTTCATAATTTTAAGTCTTATTGTATACTTTTGATTATTAATATAGGAAAGTTTTATGAACAAAAAAATATTTAATTTTATATTTGCTCTGATAATTTGCTTTTTCCAAACAAGCCTTGCTTTTGCAGATGCAAATTATTTAACGATTTTGCATACAAACGATACTCATGGCCGTTTAATGCCGATTGATTATTCTAAAAATCAAAAAGATGTCGGAGGAATTGCAAGAAGAGCTTATCTTTTTGAAAAAATCAAGAACACAACTCAAAATCTGCTTATCTTAGATGCCGGAGATTTTGGACAAGGGACAATTTTTTATAAATTATACGGCGGAGTTCCTGATATTAAAATAATGGAAAAAATAGGCTATGAATTTATTGCTCTTGGAAATCATGAATTTGATAAAGGAATAGAGCATTTGGAAAATCTTTTAAAAACTTCTGATATTGAGATTTTATGTGCAAATATAGAGTTTAAAGATAACCCGTACTTAAATTCAAGAGTCAAAAAATATGCAATTAAAGACTATAATGGTTTTAAAATCGGTATAATCGGTGTAATAACAAATGAATTAGAAAGTATTACCAATAATTTGCAAAGGATAGAAATTTCAAATTCTGCCAAAATTATTAAAGAAATTACAGAAGAAATTGACGACAAAACGAATTTAATTATTGTATTATCTCACTGCGGAATATCGGGAGATTTAGCAATAGCAAGAAAAAATGATGCTATTGATGTAATTATTGGCGGCCATACTCATACAAAATTAACAACCCCGATAATTGAAAATAATGTAATAATCACTCAGGCAGGAGAATTTGGCTTGAATGTCGGGAGAATTGATTTAAAAGAAGAAAATGATAAAGTAGCAGATTTTTATTATTCCCTAATTCCGATTAATTCTGCAATACCTGAAAATTCTGAAACAGCCAAAGAATTAGAACCATATCAAGCTGAAGTTCAAAAATATGAAAATGAAATTATCGGACAATTAAATAACAATGCAGATGCAAGATTAAATCAAATAAGAACAGGTATTACCGATATTTCTGACCTGATTGCAGATGCCATAAAATCAAAATATAATGCTGATATAGTAATAATGAACAGCGGCTCATACCGTATTCATAAAATTATGGAGAAAGGAAATGTATCAAGAGCAGATATAATGACACTTTTACCGTTTGAAAATAAAATCGTAATTGCAGATGTAAACGGCGAAAATATTTTAAAAGCTCTTGAAAAAAGCGTTAGATACCTGCCGGAGCCTCGATCTTCGTTTTTACAAACTAACGGAATTGATTACACGATTGATTTAACAAAAAATTACAAAAATCGGATTTCTAATGTAAAAATAAAAGGAGAGCCGATTGATTTAAAAAAATATTACAAAATTGCTCTAAGCGATTATATCTTTTATGGCGGAGATAATTTTTGTGAATTTAAAAAAGCAAAAAATGTTCAACTTACCGATGATTTATTGCAAAACCTGGTGATTGAATATTTTGAAAAATATTCGCCAATAAATGTAAAAGTAGAGGATAATATAAATTACATCAAAAATTAAAAAATTAGAGAGGAAGAATGCGCAAATTAAATATACTTTCAGGAATAATTTTTTTAACACTAATAATTGTTGGGGTTTTATGGAACCTGAATTGTTTGAGAGTTCCTGTTTTTTCGACATCTGATAACCGCATTTATTATGAAGAAGGTTTAAATTATCAACAAAATAAAGAGTATAAAAAAGCATATTATACTTTTAGAAAAATCTCTTCCTCCTATCCGGCTTATGAAGCAGTTTTACTAAGATTGGCAGAATGTGCCGCAAATGTTGGTGATGAGAATACCGCAATTGAAAAACACAACAAACTTATATCAAAATATCCCAAAAGTATTTTTGCTCCAAAAGCAAGCTATGCAATTGGTCAGGCTTATATGCGAAAGAAAAATTACAAACAGGCACAAAATCAATTTGTAGCAACAATAAAACATTATCCAAGTACAGATTATGCAATTGCAAGTCATTATTATTTAGGACAAATATATAAAAATACTTCCATAAACATAGCTGTTGATTACTGGAAAAAATACCTGATGCAAAGTCCTAACGGTCGGTTTTCCTTAAATTGCATATCCGAATTAATTAATGCAAAAGCAAATTTAAATGAGCTAGACAATTTAAATTTTGCAATAGCCTACTATAATGCAGGTGAATATGAAAAAGCAAAAAAATATATAAATCAGACAAATTATAAATTCAGTCAATATTATCGGGGCAAAATATATCAAATGCAGGGGCAAAAACAAGCAGCTCTAAGTAATTTTTATAATTACATAAAAAATTATTCTAATACTCAAGATAAATGGAAAATATGGGACGCAATGCTTTCTTATGTCTCGCTAAGCCCGGATTCAAAATATACAAGCTGGGATAAAATAGATAAAATAGCGCAAGGTCATAGAGATTTCATTTTATACAATAAGGCAAAAACAGCTGCTTCAAAAAATTTATCGATTGGGCTTTATAAACAACTTATTCAAAAATTCCCTGATAGTAATTTTGCATCAGAATCAATGTGGAATATTTTTTGGAACGAATATGAAAATAAACGCTATAATTCAGCTATATCAATTGCAAAAAAGCATTTAAAGGATCATGAAAATACAAAAGCTACACCAAAAATGCTTTTCTGGCTTGGCAAAATATACGAAAAGCAGGGGAAAAAGTCACAAGCTGCTAAATTATACAGAGATTTAGCAAAAAACTATTCTGATGATTATTATGCTTTTAGAGCTTCCGGAAGATTGAATTATATTTACAACGGCAAAGATTCCGGATGGAATACGGATAAAAAATCGGTCATTAATGATAAATTATATTCTCCCGAAAAACCTTTTGATTACAACAAAATAAAAAAAGAAAAAGGTGAGTTGATTGCTGAATTATTCGAATTAAAAGATTATGATTTGATTTCTGACCTTCAAAATTATGACGGATTTATCCAAAGCTGGGTAAGCTTAAAACAGGGGTTAACTTCTCGCTCTAGCGTTCTGGCAAGAGATGCCGTCGAAGAGCTTTTTCCAAGACCGGATAAAGAAAATACTGGCTGGCAGCTTGTTTATCCAATTTATTATGCTGATTTAATAAATACATATGCTTCTCAAAACAAACTTGATGCCAATCTTGTCATCGCTCTAATTCGTGAAGAGAGCTACTTTAATCCCTATGCAATAAGCGCATCTGATGCAAGAGGCTTAATGCAGCTTATGCCGATGACTGCAAACGATATTGTAAGATGGTACAAATTTGAACAATTTAACAAAAAAGATTTATTTAACCCCGAAATGAATATTAAAATAGGAACAGCATATTTGAATCATCTAAAACAATATTTCAATAACAATATGATTTGTGTAATCGGCAGTTATAACGGTGGTCCCGGAGCTGTGCAAAAATGGCTGAATACTATAAAATATGATGATTTTGATGAATTTATCGAAAAAATCCCGTATTCCGAAACCCAAAATTATATAAAAAAAGTTTTCCGAAGTTATTGGAATTATCAAGAAATTTACGGGAAAAAATAAAAACATAAAACAAAAATTCATGAAACCTTTGTTTTTAAATAAATTTTTTCTATAATATAAATAAAAGAGCATTTAAAAGGTTTGAAAAATGAATGAATTAATAATAAGAATTACAGGAACTGCAGGACAAGGCGTCATAAGCGCAGGAGATATTTTTTCTCTTTCAACTGCAAGATCAGGTCGTTATGTAACTACATACCGTTCTTTTCCTTCTGAAATAAGGGGAGAAGGTCAATGTGTGTTTCAATTTAGAATGAGTGAGAAAAAAACACTGACTCCATCCGATTATAGTGATATTTTAATAGCTTTTAACGAAGAATCTGTTAAGCAAAATATTAATCAACTAAAAACAGGCGGTATTTTAATTGTAGATAGCGATACGGTAAAAAATGAATTTGATGATTTTTCTGAAATTATAAAATATTATATCCCCTTTTCAACAATATCAAAAGAAAAAGCTGATCCTAAATCAAAAAATATGGTAGCGCTAGGGTTTTTAGCAGGACTTTTATCTCAATTAAATATGATTGATCAGTTAAAAGAAGATATAAAAAGACGCTATGCCGCAAAATCTCAAGAAATAATTGAAGCAAATATAAAAGCATTAGAAGCAGGTTTTGACTATGTTCAAACTCAATTAAAAAGAGTCGATAATTTGACAAGCATTCAAATGGCTACATCCGGTCAAAAACTTATAATGAGCGGAAATGAAGCTATTGCATTTGCATCAATAGTTGCAGGATGCAGATTTTATTCGGGATATCCTATCACACCGGCTACAGAAATTATGGAATGGCTTGCAAGAGAAATGCCAAAAGTAGGTGGTAACGTTATTCAATGTGAAGACGAAATCGCTGCCGTAACAGCTGCTATCGGTGCTTCATATGGCGGAGCAAAAGCTCTGACAGCAACCAG
>JAQUYY010000246.1 GCA_028691575.1 Candidatus Gastranaerophilales bacterium | reverse complement strand
AGTCAGAGATAAAAACAGGTCTTCTTTTTGGTAGTTCAGTTCAAGAAGACAGGCGTTAATGGCGTCAAAGTAGTTCATAAAAAGTCCTTTATTTTTTGTCCGTATGGGATATTTTTTATGGCTCGAGCAAGCTCTTGCCTTGAAAAACAATAAAATACTCGGCGATAAAAGAGTTTCAACGAAAACTTTCGTTTTTCGTCCTACTCTCTGCCGAGATTTCGTTAATTGTAAAGATATTATAATAAAGTAGCAAATAAAAATTTGCAGGAATTTATAATAGATAAAGCTCAAAAAAATCGTAAAAAGGAGAAAAGGCGAGTGATAAGCAAAGTAAGCCCGAGTTTTGGAAGCAAATATTATATAGATATAAGAAAATTAGATCCACCGTTGGCGATGAATTTATTTAAAGCAGTTCAAGATGACTGCCCAAAGATTGGCAATCCAAAAATGAGCAAAACGCTTATATCTGTTAAGATACACGATTTAGCGGATGAAGATTTTGAATATACAATAAGAAGATTCGGTTCTTCGAGAACAAATTTTATGAAAGTTGTGTAAAAAAAAGGAGAAAAAGACAATGATAAAAGCTATAAGCCCGAGTTTCAGGGGAAATTACGAAGTAGACAAAAGTTCTTTAAAACAAAGCCAAATAAACCATTTGGCACGATTTGCAGTCGAATTTGCAGAACATGACAGTATAGAGATAGCCGGAAATGTTGTAAAATTAAGAGTTCCGGAAGAAATGGAAGAGAAATTCGAGAAAAACATTTCAGATATAGGAATAAACTTTAATAAAGAAGCTTAAAAACATTTTAAAATATGCGATAAAAGAGCAAAAGACGGGGTAAAACCCGTCTTTTATTCTTTTAAGCCTATGATAAAGGGATTATTCAAGCGTATAAGAAGTAGTAGTGCAAACCAACTTAGCTAAAGCGTTTGGAACGATAGTTTTAGCACCGTAGACATACAAGCCTCTTACTAAATCGGCGAAAGAGCTTGTATCTCTAAGTGTTTCAACGTTAACTATAGAAGAAGCGAAAGTAATAGCATCGTTTGTGCCTGCCAAAACATAGTATAAATCACCGTCGAAACCGTCGGTATCAACGGTTGTAGCGGTTAAATTAGTGCAGACCAAAACGTCCATACCTGCGATTTTACCGATAGAGCCTTCTCTCAAGGTTTTATCGCCGATATTAGAAGCGTGGGTAAATTCTGTAGACTGTAATAGAAGGGCTTCAATTTCGGGATTAATAACAACCCAAGGGGTTTGACCGGTAGTTATGGCGTTAGCATTTTTCAATTTTTTAGCTAAACCGACGAATTGAGCGTATATATTTGAAGATGTAATAATGACGGGTGCAGCGTCTTCACCGATAACATTATCGGCAGGCGCATCAACGTGTTTAGCCAATAAAAACTGGTCTTTAACTAAATCTACAGCGATTTTAGCACGTTGAATATAGCCGTCAACGATATTTATGTTAGCTTGAGCTTTAGCGATATCGTTAACTTTAAAAGCGAAAGCTTTTGACTGGTCGACGATTAAGTCAACAGAAGAAGCTGTAAGTTCGCTGTAAGAAGAGATAGTGCCCGTATAGCTGGAAACGGAAACATCGCCAAAAGAGCGAATTTTAACGGTATCGCCGGCGGCAGCGATATCGCCCTCATAATTTTTGTTGACGCATTGCATCATAACGCCTGAATTATCGAGGGAAACGGCTAATTTTTGGCTCCAGACTTCGGGAATAAAATTAGCGTAGGCATTAGATTGAGAAGTAGCATAATCTGACATGGTAAAAAAACTCCTTTCAGGGGTAATAAATTATAAGAAACTTGCCAAAGCGGGCAAAAAGGTATAAAATAAAATAATGAACAAAGAACAGCTAAGAGAAAAAATAGCGCAGCAAAGGGACATAAAGAGCCATTTATGGAACGCATTTTTATTAGGACTGGCGGGGACATTAGGCTTATCGTTCAGCCTTGATTCTTTGTACAAAGTTATTTTAGTAATAACAGGCTCAATTATTGAATTAAATTTAATTCGGGCATATTTTATTAAAGACATTCAAATAGACAATTTAATTAAAAAACTGGAGGACAAATAAATGTCATATACAGAGATATTGCAGATGGTTGTAGGCTTAACAGTAATGGGAATAGCCTTATATGCGGTATTAAGGATATCCAAGCCCGATAAAGCCAATTAAACACTGAAACCGGGACAGATTTTAATAGAGTAGAGTGCATTAAAGTCATTGTCGGCAAAATTGTCGCAATCCGAAAAGCAGAAACGAAAAAGAATAGCATTGTTAACAAAGCAGTATTGGACTGTCATTGCGAGGAGCAAAGCGACGAAGCAATCCAAAAAAGATTATTTTAAAAGACCGTTAGCCATTTGTTCAAAAATAATTTTTTCATATTTTTTAAACTCGTCAGGTGACATTTTTTTAATATCCTCGCGGGTAAAGACCTTATTTTCAATGCCAAGATTAGCGGCAGGGGCATTTACAGAGGAAGTCAATTTTGAAATATCCTTTTGGTTTAAGTCATTCAAATTCTCGTCGGGAGAGGCTTGAGGGGATAATTTTGAAATAAAGTTCATCATAAACTCAAGGTCTTGAGGGTTAACGGTGCCTCTGGCGGACTTAATATAGTCCAAAAGCTCGTTAATGTTTGGTATATTGTTAAAATCGGGATATTTTTTAGTAAAAGAGTTGACAACAGAGGAATTGACCTTTTCCAATATTTCATCGGAGTATGCATTAAAGTTTTTATCCAGATTTTCGATTTTAGATTTAAGGGAAGATTCAATTTTAGACAAAAGCTCTTTAGCCTTATTTTGGTCGATTTTACCGTTTTTAAGCATGGTTGCAATTTTTTTGCAATCTTCTTTGGCGATTTTTTCAAGATTAGCTTTTTCAATCTTTTTAAAGTTCCCCAGCTGTTTAGATTTAGCCAAATTAGTTGCCTCATCGGGATTTGAGTATCCGATAGAAGCGATAATGCTTTTAAGCTTGGCGATTTGGTCATTTAGCGGTTTTTCTTGATTCGGAATCGAATTAGAATTTAAATTAGCGGACATAAAAAACTCCTTTGTGTTTAAAATATTACAGAAATAGTAGTTAACTAAAAAAATTTTGCAAAATCGCAAAAAAGAGAGTCGCAGTGACAAAAAAAATTTTTTGCAAAATCGAAAAAAGGGCAGAAAATCATGCCC
>JAQUYY010000245.1 GCA_028691575.1 Candidatus Gastranaerophilales bacterium | reverse complement strand
TTTAAACCGAAGTGTTTTTATCATTTACGGGGAGGTAAATTATGCTTAAAATCTTAGAATAGCTTTGTTTATTCCAGTTTTTTCGGTTATGGTTTGTGCTCTATCGTTTGCTGATTATGATGATTTAGTCGGTAAACGGATTGAAATCCATGGTCCTTTTTGTTGGGAAAAGATGGGTGTAGCGTTGGATGAAAAAAATCATGAAATATCAAAGCAGTCGCTTGAGTTTTGTAACAAAAGGGTTTATCGAAAAGCGATATATTCCGATTCACATTTTGCCGATGCTATTTTAGGTATAGAAAAAAATACTAAAGCTCTTGTCGTAGACGTAAGTTATCTTGAAGCTAAGGCAAAAGTAATTATCCTTACAGGTTTACATAAAGGGATGTCGGGATGGATACCGATTGAATGGTTAAATGATAACGAACTCCGTCCTCAAATTAAAGATTATCTTTAAGCTGTTTATTTAAAGAGTTATCATTTTTTGAAGCTTTTGGCTCTAAGAGTCGGTTTAAGAATGAAATTATTCCTTCGGTTGTTTCTTTGGGGGTTGAGGCTCCGCTGGTTACACCGATTGTTTTAGCCTTCTCAAACCAAATTTTATGAATATCGTCTTTTGAATTTATCCAGTAACTGTTCTTATTTAATGATTTAGATATTTGGTAGAGTCTTTTGGTGTTGGCGCTGGTTTTTGAGCCAATAACTAAGATTACGTCATTTTCTAAAGGCATTTTTTTTATTTCATTCTGTTTCGTTCGCGTTGGCTTACAGATTGTATTAAAAAACTTTATTTCTTTTATGTTTTTCTTTAATACTGTGATGATCTGTTTTACATTTTCAATGTCTTGAGTCGATTGAGCGACAACTGCCGCTTTTTTTATTTTTTTAATTGTTTGAATTGGTATGCTGTTTGGTTTGTCGATAACAAAAGCTTTTTTTTCTAACTGGCCGACGATTCCTTTTACTTCATCGTGTAATTTATCTCCGATGACTATTATTGTGAAATTTTTTTCTTCCATTTTTCTGACGATATTATGGATTTCTTTAACCATTTGGCAAGTGGCGTCAACTACTCTGTAGCCGGAAGAAATGGCTTTTTCTAAAGTGCTTTTGTCAATACCGTGGGCACGGATAAGAAGGGTCTTACCTTTTCCGTCGGATAAAGTTTTTATTTTTTTAATTCCTTTATTCCTAATTTTTTTTACAACTTCTTCGTTGTGAACAATGTCGCCAAGCATTTCAACATTTTCATTATTGTTGGCAAGATTTTCGGCAATTGTAATCGCTCGATTTACACCGAAACAGAAACCACAAGATTTAGCCAGATTTATTTTCATTTTTTAATCCCGTATAAACAATTGTACCTGAAAAAACTAATAGTGCAAACGGCAAATATGTGCTATAAGAAAGGTGTATTTATTGATGAGGCTTGTATTTTTTTGAGGGAAACAGATTACTCTGTTTTCCTGAACAAGGGGAGGCTAAAGATGAAATTGTGGGCGAGTATTCCGTTAAGAATTGCTTTGGCATCTGTTTTTATATCTCACGCTTTGCAGAAAATATTCGGTATTTTTGACGGTATTGGTATATTCGTTTTTTCACGAAACCTTGCTGATTTAGGTTTTAGTCCTAGTTTAGTTTGGGCTTATGCTATCGGTTATGCCGAATTAATCGCCGGTATCTTTATAATTATCGGTTTTTGTTCCAGGATTTGCTCTTGTGTTATGTTTGTGGTTATTTTTGGAGCAATAGTCAAATTCCAGTTTATCCGCGGTTTTTTCTTAACGACCGGCGGTTATGAATATTCTTTTGTTTTATTGGCTGTTTGTAGCGCCTTGATTATTCAAGGGCCTGGTCCTTTCAGTCTGACTTCGGATTTATAGCGTCTTATTCTTTAATCGGGGGATTTAAGTAATTAAATATTCGTTTGGCGGCAAAGTCCGATAACTTAGAGTTAAGGGAAGCAACTTTTAGCCTGGTTTTGTTTTTTGATATTTCTTCAAAGAACAATGCAACTTCGGTTGACTGGTTGGATTGTTTGAATTCAGCTGTAAAATCCATAGCGACAAGGTAGCCTTTATTTTTGCTGCCTCGGTAAATATTTGCTCCGAGGTCTTTAAGCGCTCTGTAACTTTTGTTGTAGCAGGAAAAATAATCTAAATCGAACTCCTGGGTGTTTATTTTTCCTTTCTTGAGGAATTGTTTTGTTCCTGCGCCGAATAAGCGGCTTATTTCAAGTGGCGAGCAAGCTGTAAAAAAAATCATTAGGATTGTGATGGTTTTTTTCATCACTGGTTTTATATCAGAACTTTAAACCAATGTCAAGTTCAAGCGTTTTTGTATTCTTTTTCGTTGAAAAATGCTGTTAAGGATATACAATTAATAACAACAAAAAAAAGTAAAATGGTTAAGATACTATCAATAGCTTTAGGCGGTGCTTTAGGGGCTTTAACGCGCTATTTTGTCTCGGGTTGCGCCCATAACTTAATTCCCGGACTATTTGCCTGGGGGACTTTAGCGGTTAACTGTATCGGTTCTTTTCTCGCCGGTGTTTTTTTCGGTTTACTTGATCGATTTATTGTCCCTGGCAATATCAGACTTTTTATTCTTATCGGCCTTCTTGGCGCCTTTACGACTTTTTCGACTTATACTTTGGAAACTTTTAATTTATTAAGAGACGGAGAATTGAAGCTGGCTCTTATTAATATTATTTTGAATAATTTAGTTGGTATCTTTTTGGTTGTTGTCGGTTTTATGCTGTCGAAACTAATTTTGATTTTTATCCGTTAGGAGGGTTAGATATGATAAAACAAGGTGATGTTTTTCTTTTACGGATTTTTCTCGGGGAAAACGATATGGATAAAGGTAAACCGCTTTACGAGCAGATTGTCCTTAAAGCTCATAGCTTAAGTTTGGCCGGCGTTACTGTTCTTCGAGGGATTATGGGCTTTGGCGCCAGGAGTCATTTACATTCAGCAAAAGTCATGCGATTGTCGGAGAATTTACCGGTTGTAGTCGAGATAGTAGATACTCGTCAAAACCTTAAAAAACTTTTTCCTTTTTTAGAACCGGTAATAAATAATGCTTTGATTACTTTAGAGAAAATTACAGTTATAAACTGCGAAAGCGATCTTTAATAACAATTATATCTTAACGCGTTTTATACGTAAGGGAAGGGGTAGCTATGGAATACCAATTGCAACCGGCAGAACATTTTCAATCT
>JAQUYY010000244.1 GCA_028691575.1 Candidatus Gastranaerophilales bacterium | reverse complement strand
AACATTACTTGGTTTACAATGCGATATTTACATGGGTGTTATTGATATTGCCAAAGAAAAACAAAATGTAACTAAAATGAAAATATTAGGCGCTAATATTATCCCTGTAAAATCAGGGTTAGGAACTCTAAAAGAAGCAGTTGACGAAGCTTTTATTGCTTATTTAAAAGATACAGAATCACAATTTTATGCAATCGGATCGGTTGTCGGACCTCATCCGTTCCCAATGATGGTAAGAGATTTCCAATCCATCGTTGGTAAAGAAGCAAGGGAACAATTTTTGGAATTAGAAGGGAAATTACCCGAAAAAGTCATTGCCTGTGTTGGCGGCGGTTCAAATGCAATAGGAATTTTCAGCGGATTTATTAATGATAAAGAAGTTGAACTTTATGGAATAGAACCTGCGGGAAAAAGTCTAAAAGTAGGCGAAAATGCAGCCACAATGACTATTGGAAAACCCGGTATTATTCATGGATTCAAATGTTATTTAATTCAGAACGAGAACGGTGAACCTGCTCCTGTATATTCAGTAGCAAGCGGATTAGATTATCCGGGGGTAGGTCCTGAGCATTCTTACCTAAAAGATACCGGAAGAGTAAAATACGAATATGTTTACGATAATGAAGTTATTGACGCATTTTTTGAATTTTCTCGGGTTGAAGGAATAATACCTGCTCTTGAAAGTTCTCATGCGATAGCTTTTGCTATCAAGCAGGCAAAAGAATTATCTTCTGACAATACAATTTTAGTAAATTTGTCAGGAAGAGGAGATAAAGACATAGATTTTATTGTTGAAAATTATAGTCATTATCTTTAAAAATAAAAAAATGTGCCTGGCGCGATTCGAACGCGCGACCTACGGTTTAGGAAACCGACGCTCTATCCTTCTGAGCTACAGACACATGATAATTGTATTAAGAATTTTAGCAAATTTATATTTTTAGTTTTTTTGTTTTGTATGTAATCTGTGTGTAATTCATTGCTTTGAAAAATTGAATTAACTTTATCAAAATCAATTATATTTCATAAAATTTATTTTTCAAATGAATTACATCTTTATTTTTTTCAAAATCAGCTAGAACATTAATTGCTTGTTGCTTTATTTCAGGAATAGGATGAGCATAACGCATTGTTGTTCGAATATCTGCTTGTCCCAATTTATGGGCCATAGTATACTTAAAAAGTTCTGAACTACAGGCACATTATAAAAAATATAGTACTTTTTCAAGCAACTTTTTCAAGTAATTTAAAACTTTAACTTTTTTGAAACTTGCAAAAAGTTGAGATTTCCTGTACCATTGAAAAAATTTATCTATTATCCAATTTTGTATTTATAGCTTGTAAAAAGGAGATTGTAAAATGACAAATCAACAAAAAACTAAATTAAGACATGTTCCGGCTGAGTTAAAATCTCTTTTTTATGCACTGCCAAAAACAGAGCTGCATGTTCATTTAGCGGGTGCTTATCCGAAATTTCAAAGTCGTAAATTTTATAGGGAAAAAGGACTTCAAGAACCCGATATTGCAGAAAAAACTGCCGTTCAGGATTATTATGACGATTTAACAGATTTTGTAAATTTCTATTTTAATACGGCTCAATTGATTGAAACTCCTGAACAGCTTGAAAAAGCTACTTATGCAGTTTGTATAAAAGCAGCAGAAGACAATGTTCGCTATATGGAATTAAAAATTGCAAATCCTGAAGTTAACCCGATGAATATCCCTGTTAATGAGAAATATTCAAAAGAAGATGTTAAAAAAATCAAAACAGAAATGTATTTAGCAATAAATAGAGGCATTAAAGAAGCACAGAAAAAGCTTGCAGAAACAGGTAATGAATTAACCGTAAAACTCATATTCACGGCAGAAAGACATGAATCTCCCGAAAAGTCTTTGGATGATGCTAAATTAGCCGTTGAATGGTCAAAATTACCCGATTCATTAATGGTAGGATTTGATTTAGCAGGTGATGAAACAAATTATTCAATAGAAAGACACAAAAAAGCTATCGATTATGCTAGAAATAACGGCCTTTTTATATGTCCTCATGCCGGAGAAAGCCTTTATTCAGAGAATTTAACCCCTGTAGAATCAATGCTGAAATGCATTGATCTGGGAGCAAAAAGAATCGGTCATGGACTGGTTGCCTGTAACGACGAATCTCTTTTAAAAAAACTAAAAGAAAAAAATATTACGCTCGAAATTTCTCCAACTTCAAATATAGCCATTACAACAATTAAAAAATGGCATAATCATCCGATTAAAAAAATGCTTGATAATGGGCTGAAAGTTACTCTCTGCTCTGATGATCCTGCAATGTTTAATACAAAAATCACAAACGAATACATTCAGCTATACCGGCATGATCTCATAACGAAATGGACTGATATAAAAAAACTTGTTTTAAATGGTGCTGATGCAATTTTTTCATCCGATGAAGAAAAAACAAAGTTAAAAAAAGAATTTGAAAATGAAATAAATACAATTGAAAATTCAAGTTATTTTAAAAAAATCATTGAAAAATATTTATAACGGCAAAACAGCTTATCATCTGTTTATATTAATGACAAAATCGAAAAAACACTCTATACTATTAATTATAGAAACTAGCCAGAAAATAAGAAAAAGAGGAAATATGAAAATATTAGTTTCAAATGATGACGGAATTTACGCAAATGGTATAAAAGCTTTAGTAGACCAGATTGCAGAAGAACATGAAGTATATGTCGTTGCTCCTGACAGAGAAAGGAGTGCGGCAGGACATTCTTTAACCCTTCATACACCACTAAGAGCAGATATAGTTGAACGTGACTGGAAAGCAAAAAAAGCCTGGGCAATTAGCGGAACCCCGGGAGATTGTGTAAAATTAGGGTTAAATGCTATTCTAGATGTCAGACCTGATTTGATAATATCAGGAATAAATCATGGACCTAATTTAGGAGCAGACGTACTCTATTCAGGAACAGTAAGTGCGGCTTTAGAAGGAGCCGTTCTTGGAGTTCCCAGTATAGCAACATCTTTAGCAGGTGTGGGAAATGAATATAAGGATTTTGTTTATACTGCACAATTTGTCAGAGATTTTCTCCGAAAAATGGAAGTAATGAATTTGCCTAAAAAAGCTGTTTTAAACATAAATGTTCCCGGAATTGATAGTGCTGATATTCTAGGTGCTCAAATAACAAGGCTCGGAACCAGAATGTTCACCGATACATACGAAAAAAGAGTTGATCCG
>JAQUYY010000243.1 GCA_028691575.1 Candidatus Gastranaerophilales bacterium | reverse complement strand
CATCCATTCCAAGGAGCATGCCAAGCTTCTAGAATCACAGCGCGAGCACATCGAGCGTTTGGGGCGGCTTGAAAAGCTGACGATTGATGCAAAAATCGCCAAGCATCAGAATGCTGTGAGTGTTTTCCTCAAAGGCGTAGAGGTGCATGTTCCACTCGAAGGAGTGATCGACATGGATGCAGAGAAGGCAAAACTCGCCAGTGAACGCGATAATCTCGTTGGTTTTGTCGCTGGCATTCGGCAGAAGCTTTCCAATGAGCAGTTTACGCAGCATGCGCCTGCCGCCGTTGTGGCAAACGAGCGGCAGAAACTTGCGGATAATCAGGCAAAACTGAAAAAAATCGAGGAGCGTCTCAGTACTTTCGAATGACGCCGCGCACGACGCCTGCTATCTCCAGCTCTTCCATAGCGTACATGTCTGGATATTCTGGATTTTCGGCTTGTAGGTAGTGTTTCCCTTTGTCTTTCTTCAGCCGCTTGAGTGTGAATTCCCCGTCCAGTATGCCAATGACAATGTCGCCGACCCGCGGTTCTGCTCCCCGTTCCACGATGACCATATCCCCTTCGGTAATGCCCGCATCCACCATGCTGTCTCCTCGCACGCGCAGTAAGAAGGTGGATGCTCGTCTCTTCTGGGGAACGATGTAGTTTTCCAAATCCAGCATTTCCTCGGCCTGTTCTTCTACCGGTGCCGCAAATCCTGCTGCAATCGGTCCGAAGAGCGGCAGTGTCATGGGTTGTGGTATCTCTTCTTCGGAAGACTGGTCAACGATTTTAATGCGTCCGCGCGGGTCCTTTTCGATTTGTCCCTCGCGTACCAGTGCGCTGATGACTTTGGCGACCGCATTCTTGCTGCGTACGCCAAAGGCGAGAGCAAGGTCGGCCAGCGACGGCGAATATCCGCGTTTATGCTGGAATTCCACAATGTAATTGAGCACGGTGCGCTGGTGCGGCGTGAGAGTCATGGTATGGCAAGGGAACGATCGTTCACCATCATAGGTGTACGCATGTACACAGTCAATAATTCGTTGTTGACTTCTACATTTATGCAGTTTGCTCCTCTGCTTCATTCGCTACTTTTGCGGCAGGTTTGCCATCCATATCGATGATGTCTAAATCTTTCAGCTGGTCGAGTTCCATGAAAGTGAGCGTCCAGACGGTTTGCCGGAATATCTCTAGATATGCAAATAGGTAGCTCGCTGCCAAGATGATGCCGACTCCTAACAGTGCTGCCAGGCTATAGCTGATGGTTGGGGGCAGGAAGAGCGCGAGGAGGAATCCGATGCCCAGGACTGCGCCAGGAATGATGATGACCATGAGCAGGTTGGCAATGATGCGCAACATGATCACGAAGAGCAGCAGCATGATGAATACAATGTGGCCAAGGTAGCTGATGACGAGTTTGCAACTGCGCCTGATCGCTGCTCCGATGCCCACTTTACGCAGGACGATTGCCTCTTCAGAAAAGACCCAAAAGAATTCCAGGATGTTGCTTATCATCCAGGCGATGAGCACGATGATGACCCCGGGGATTGCTGCAACGCTTCCGTAGCGCAGCAAAAAGGAACACATGGTAATCGCTGTGGTGATGCTGCTTACGAAGAGCAGTTGGTGTACGGCGAAGAGCGGAAAGAAGTTATACACTGCCAGCACAAGCCCACCCTTCATTTCCTCTTTACGGTACGATTTAGCTGCCAGGCCGACGATGGCTCCTTTGGCGAAGTGCGGGAAGAGCCATTCGAGGATCATGACGAGACCAGCGAAAGTCGCAATAAGGATTGTGAGCCATATTGGCAGATCCATGAGTGCCTTGGTGGCTGTACCAAAGAATTCTCCGTGATTTTTGAGGATGATATACGAGTACAAAATCCAGCCCTGGTAGACAAGGAATTGGGTTTTGATGATGGTTTCGCAGAACGCGGAAGCGAATCCCCATTTGCGCAGAACGTCTTCTCGGGTCGTGATTGTCCAGGCTTTGGCAACGATCTCGCGCGGGTTCATTGGCGCACGGAAAGCAAATTCTGCAGCGGTGTAAAGTTCCAATCGCTTCCTAGGATTACGGTGAGTTGTTCCGTTTGCCCCTCAATCGTTGGTGGCAGCGGTACTACATCTATGTTGAGCAATGTGCCGAAGAATTCTGCAAGCGGTTGGTCTTCCTCTGTGCGGGGGCTGATTGTAGAGACATTCTGGTTGCGGATGGGTGCGTTTGCGATGACAGGCACAGAGAAACCGTAGCGTATGAGTTCGTTGCCAAGCCGGCGTGCGGTACCGCTGGGAGCCGATGCATTCAGAATTGCGAATTGCGGTTTTGCCAGATAGATCTCGCGGTTGCGGAACAGTAGTTCGACGAGTGTTTGGAGCTGTTTCCATGTTACCGGGAATTCCGGTATCGAAACAGGAAGCAGGACGGATGCGCCATTGAATTCATCGCGCGGTGGGGTGTACAGGAATCCTCCAGGTTCAATGAAGCCGTCGTACAGAGCGTTGCGGTCATTGAGTTGCATCGTGATGATATTGGAACGGTTGATGTCCCGGGCTGCGTTCGCGATCCCGATCAGTTCAGACACGCTCAGTGTCGTTTCCATATTTTCGCGCATGATTCCCAGCAGATTCATGATCTTCTTCGGGTCGGTCGCCAAGCCTTCCTGCTGGGCTTTTTCGCCCAATGCTGTTAGTAATTGCTGCTGGCGTGCTGAGCGGCCGAAATCGCTCGTTGTGTGCCGGCTGCGCGCATATTTGAGTGCGGTTTCGCCATCGATGTGCCGCAGGCCTTTCAGAATTTCAAACGTTTGGTAACCGAAATTTTCATCTGGATACTACGTGTCTATGATGTCGTATGGCACATTGATTTCTATACCTCCTATAACGTCCACGGCTTCTACGAAACCGATGAAGTCCACTTTCACGGTGCCGTGGATTTCCAGGTGGAGCTGGCGGCCGATTTCTGCAGCAACTTCGCGCATGGCTTCCTGGCTTGCTTGTGCTTCTTCCATGCCTTGCTGGAAGCGCAGGTAGGACTTGTAATCGCGGTAGAGACTGTTTAAGCGTCCTTTGCCCATTTTTTCCGTGCGAAGGAAGTACAGATCTCGTGGCAAAGAAAGCAGTACGGCACTCTTGCTCCCCTCCGGGTCCAGGCTTGCAACCATGATTGTATCTGTCAGGTCTTTGCCATCATGATCTTCATCTCCCTGTCCCAGCAGGAGGAGGTTGATGTATCCTTGTGCGTCTGTTGCAGGAGGG
>JAQUYY010000242.1 GCA_028691575.1 Candidatus Gastranaerophilales bacterium | reverse complement strand
ATACCTACGCTTTTTTATTAAATTTATTTATTTGCACTAATGTACACAGAGCAGGTTTTTACCGTTATTTCCTTTTTGTTTAATATATTTTTTAACTCTTTAATAAAAAGATTTACTTCATTTTCCAACAAATAATCAAGAAATTTTTCTCTGAAAGACTTGCTCCCGGGGCTTGGTTGGGCATCAAACCAGGGTTCTATCATCGAAGATAAAACCATATACGTTGACTGCTCTGTACTTTTATCAACTTGTATATTTAAAAAACCTGCCGTTTCTAAATTTTCTTTTAGCGAAATATCATTAAAATTCATTAACGGACTGTTTTTATCACTCATTATTTTATTTTCAACTTCTTTTATTTTATAAAAATCAGTAATTTCATCCGGATAAACAAGTTCTGTATATTTAGTATTAGAACTTAAAATAGGCTCAAATAACGAGATTCTGCCTTTCGGTTTCAAAATCCTGTAAAACTCATTAAAACACTGCTGTTTATCCAATATATGAACTAAAACTGATCTCATCACAACAACATCTACAGAATTGTCCGATAAATTAATTTTTTCTGCATCTGATTGCATAACCTCAAAATTAGCTGAAATTTCGCATTGTTCAGCTATTTTTAGACATTCATCCAAACAATCCGGAAATTTATCTGAAGCAATGACTTTTTTAACCTTTTCATAAGCTCCAAAAGTCAACAATCCTGTTCCGGTACCTATATCTATTAATACATCATCTTTTTTTAAGTTTGCTCTATCTAAAACTTTGTCCCTGACACTAAAAAGCCAATTTAATGTTTGAGTTTTCTGCTCTTCCGACATATATTCAAATCTTGATTTTACGAGCCATTCTGTCCAATTTTTAACTATATTTGCCATTTTACTCCCCTTTTTTCTCTAAATTACACTATTTTTTTAAAAGAGTCAAAATAATTTCTTTACTTAATATAAACCTTAATGCTATAATATATACTCTAGATAAATTTTAAAAAAGGAGGGCTTGATAATGGCAAAAGTATTGGTTTCTATGCCGGATGAATTTTTAAACCAGATAGACGATTACGCTGATATGGAGCAAAGAACCCGCAGCGAGCTTATAAGAGAGGCTTTGAGAAATTACATTAGAAAAAATAGGGTTGTTTCTTCTGTTGCTAATGAACAAAAAGCAAAATTGCTGGAAGAATTGTTGGACTAAAATTGAAAGGAATTAAACGTGCCTGATATTTATGATTTCATAAAAGAATTGACTAAATTTGAAATAATTTACAAAGATGAAAAAGATATCCCTCAAACAGCTCGAAGTTACATAAAAAGCCTCGATGAAGGTCGTATTCTTATTGATCCGCCAAGTCATAAAGGCAGGGTAAAGAATATTTCCGACGGAACTAAACTTAAAATGATAATTTGCTCTGATAAGGGTGTATTTTCAGGTGAAAGCTATGTCATAGGAAAAGAATTATCAGGCATGATTTCGGGAATTTGGATTGGTTACCCTACCAACAGCAAATTTTGCCAAAGACGTGAGTATTTAAGAGTTCCTATTAAAAAAAATATTAAATTAACTGTTTATCAGGACAAAAATAAAGAAAAAAAACAGGAATTAACATTTTCTACACAAGATATTAGCGGAAAAGGTCTAAGTTTTATTAGCGATGAACCTTTGGTAAATTATTATTCAATAGAATGTTTGCTCCCTGTAGAAAATACTTCTGCGAATGTAACTTGTGAACACATTTACTCAAAACCTATTATCGTAAACGGCAAAACCAAATATATTAATGCTTTAGCTTTTATCGATTTAGGCTCAAGAGAAATGGAAAGTATTATTAAAGAATGTTTCCAATATCAATTAGAAAATCGAATATAGAAAGACTAAGAATTTAAAAAAAGAGAGTTTTAAAACTCTCTTTTTTTATTCATATAAATATTTAGCCGCACAGCCTGTTCCTGTATTATCTATTGCGGTTGAACCTTCAATACAAGTTGTAGATAAATCATAAAAACCTCTTGCCCCAGCGGGTACTAGTGCATTTGATGTTATATTTACCATAAAAATATCTTTTCCATAGATATTGGGTTTTTTGAATCCATTAATATCAATGATTAAAAAACCACATCTTGTATAATTCGCACCATAAGTACTTAGATCAAAGTTACAATCAGAGCGGTTAAGGTAAAAATACATTAAACTACCATTATTTATTATTAAACCCGGGTATGAATAACTATTTAATCCAATTCCATTTAATTTATACCAACTATTTGCTCCGCTATGCCAACAACCTTCTGCACTTGCACCCGTTCCCGTTCCACCATAAGTTGAGGTTCCGGAACAATCTTTTATTATGTTTAATTTTGATGCATAAGCATTTTTTAAATCTTCGCTTCCTAAAACATCCCCTGTAAAAGCGCCTGCTAAAGTCCCGCCATTATCTACAGCAATCAATTGTGTTGCTTGAGTCAAATCAGAATACGACTTTTTCCACGCTGCTTTTAGCTCTGCATCGCTTGTCGTGCCAAATAACATCGGCGTAACTATTGAAGCAATTATTCCGATTATTGCAATGACTATCAATGTTTCTGCCAACGTGAATCCCGACTTCTTTTTCATGGCAATATTTCCTTTCTCTGCTTAAAAATACAAATATACTTGCGTTTTTATAAATAAAACAGCTATAAATTATGATATACCATGATTCCAATGATTTGTAAAGCTATATTTCATGCATAGCAAGGATTATAGGTTAAAAGATTTCAAATTGCCGTATCCCATGTGGCTCATGAGTTTTCGCAAATTAAATCCCCGAAAACATGATGAACACATGGGTTGCATGGTTTAAACTCTTGATATTCTTTTACAACAAGAGTTATAATGATATTTGTATTAAAATTATAATGCTGTTTTGAATCTGCTATTAGTTATTTGCATTATTATTTATATCTTTAATAATTTTACCGTCAATAATTTCTATAAGCCTATCGGCTTTTTGCGCCATATTTGCTTCGTGAGTAACAATAACAAACGTCATTTTGTTTTCTTGACTGATGTTTCTAAAAAGTTTATAAATATCATCACTGGTTTTTTGATCTAAAGCTCCTGTCGGCTCATCGGCAAAAATCACAGACGGCTTATTGGCCAAAGCTCTTGCTATTGCTACTCGCTGATTTTGCCCACCCTGGGCGTGACCTTCACCTGCCAGTACGAGCCGGTGGCGGCCATCTGCGCCGCCCTGGACGAATTGCAGGCGCGCACGGGCCTCGACGTGCCGG
>JAQUYY010000241.1 GCA_028691575.1 Candidatus Gastranaerophilales bacterium | reverse complement strand
CTGTTCTGCGAAATATTTGTATGGATAGTCTACTCTTTGAGTACTCAATTTTGTAAGGCTCGTCCTTCGTTAACAAGCAGGCGAAATGTCGGCAGAGGCTAAAAAGTCTAGCTTTGGGCACCCAAAGCTATTTAGCGTCGAGTATTTAAAAACGATACAGCTGTAGACCAGAAAAAAATTTTAAAAAATTAAAAACAAAAACTTCAATTTATATTGAGTCATAAGAATGAGAGCATTTTTAGGCTGTTTTTGAATTTTATACATTTTTGATATATTTTATTGCCATTTAAATCAATGCGTACTACAATCAAGTTATTACAGTTAGTTTGGAGTATAGAAAATGATTATAATAATGGAACCCAATGCAACGAAAGAGCAAATTGACAAAGTTGTAAAGAAAATGGAAGAAAAAGGGTTCAAAATAAACTTAAATTATGGCGATGTAATGACCGTTATCGCTGCAATTGGTGACAAAAGGCTTATGCAGCCGGAATCCATAGCTTCTTTTGATGGTGTCAGGAATGTAAAATTAATCCAAGAACCATTCAAAATGGCTGGCAGAGAGTCAAAACAAGAAGATACAGTTATAGAATTTCCAAACGGAGTAAAAATCGGCGGTCTTGAAAAATCGGTTATAATGGCAGGTCCTTGCAGTGTAGAAGAAGATTTGGACGGTTTATTAAGAGTGGCAGAATCTGTAAAAAAAGTTGGCGGTCAATTCATCAGAGGTGGTGCATTTAAGCCAAGAACCAGTCCATATGATTTTCAGGGGATGGAAGAAAAAGGCTTAGAGTATCTTGCAAAAGCAAGAGAGACAACAGGTCTTTTAGTTGTAACAGAAGTAATGGATAGTCTTGATGTACCTTTAGTCGCTGAATATGCTGATGTGCTTCAAATTGGAGCTAGGAACATGCAGAATTTTAAGTTATTAAAGACTGTTGGTAAATACAATAAGCCTGTAATGCTCAAACGTGGTGCAGCAGCAACTATAAAAGAATTTTTGCTTGCCGCAGAACATATTATGCATGCCGGAAATCATCAGGTAATCCTTTGTGAAAGGGGAATTAAAGGTATTGATTCCTCTTATACGAGAAATACTCTTGATATAGCAGCTATTCCTATTATCAAAAAGTATTCACACTTGCCGATTATTGCCGATCCGAGTCATGGAACAGGTCGCAGGTACTTAATTGAACCAATGTCAAAAGCAGCACTTGTTGCAGGTGCTCATGGGCTTATGATTGAGGTTCAACATGATCCGGATAACGCTTACTCAGACGTAGCTCAAAGTTTGAATATAGAACAATTTGAAAATATGATGCAAGAATTAAACAGATTAATTGGAAGACTTAACTATGCAAATCACTGCTAAAAAAATAGCCGTAATAGGTTTAGGTCTAATAGGAGGCTCTCTTTTAAGAGTACTCTGTGCTAAAGGTTTTGATGTTGTTGGAATATCAAAAAGTGAGCAAACTCTTGAATATGCAAGAAATCTAAATATTGCAAAAAAGATTTCTGATGATATTAATGATGCAAAAGATGCCGATATCATTTTTATCTGCACACCGATGAATAAAATTTGCTCTATTTTGGATCAACTTCAGCATATAGTTTCAAAAAATTGTATTGTTACAGATGCAGGAAGTTTGAAAAATTTTATTTTGGATTATGTTCATTCTTTAGAAAAACCGATGAAATTTATAGGCGGGCATCCGATGGCAGGGACTGAATTTAAAGGGATTGATCATTCTTTTGAGGCTCTTTTTGAAGATGCAAAATGGGTTTTAGTACCTTCAAAATATGCATGTGATGATGATTTAAATACTTTAAAGAGTATTATTGAATTGATTGGCGCAAAAACTGTTTTGACGGACGCAAAAAATCATGATAAAGCTGTCGCAATGATAAGTCATGCCCCAATGATACTTAGTCAGGCACTTTATGCCTCTGTTTTAAACTGTAAGGATTCTGAAGTTAAGGATTTGGCTTTAAATTTGGCTTCAAGCGGATTTAGAGATATGACAAGACTTGCAATGTCTAATCTTGAAATGGCTAATGATATGATTTTAAATAATAATCAGAATATATCGGACACTCTTAATGAAATTAGCAATAACATGTTAAATCTGGTTAAAAACTATGACATGAAAAAATCAGAAGAAATTTTTGACTCAAGAAAACAGCTGTATTCTGAAAATGGAAAAAATGTATATTTGAAAAACAATTAATTTTTTACAAAAATCACTTGACTTTTTAACTATAAGAGTGATATAAATAATTTACCGAAATTACCGGGGCGGGTGGCGAAATTGGTAGACGCACTAGATTTAGGATCTAGCGGGTTACCCCCGTGAGAGTTCGAGTCTCTCCTCGCCCAATTTTCAAAACAATCGAAAACTTCTGCAAATATTGAATTGTAGGAGTTTTGTTTTTTAGAAAAAATTGAATTTCGCACAAATTTCGCCCATAAATGAATTAAATTTAATGAAAATTAATGAAACTAAAGTGCGACTACTTCTCCAAGAAAGTAATTAATACTGATTTTTTGAAATAAATTGAAAAATATTGAATTGCTGTATCTTCCTACATATTCACCGGATTTTAATCCTATTGAAAGATTGTAGAAGTACTTTAAGGATGAATTTATTAACAATAGATTTTTTGAAAATGTTTATCATTTAAGGAATACAGTAAATGATGCATTAAATTTTCTTTTAAATAAACCCCAAATCATAAAATCAATTTGTTCTTCATATTAATTACTTTCTTGGAGAAGTAGACGAAAAAATTTTAAAATAAAAGTTAAGGAAAAATTGCGGCTCGACCAGTCTACCGTTTCAAAACATCTTGCCGTTCTTAAAAATGCAGGTCTCGTTGAAGATGAAAAAAGAGGACTGAATGTATTTTACAAATTAAAATGTCCCTGCATATTGAACATTTTTGGATGTATTGAGTCTGTTAATAAATAATTCGAAAAATTGACATATCAGCTAATTACAAAAGTAATTATTTTTTCTAACAATTATATGGCAATTTTACCATATGTCAGCATATAATACAATTAACTCAAATAAATAAGAATAAAATCATGGACTGAAAAAAAATTTAAATTTTAGGAACAAAATATCAAAATGTGAAAATTTTGAATGATAAAAATAACAAAAATCATCTTTATTCTTGCCGGAATTTATTTTACAGCAGCTCACATATTCTAATTATCAATATAGAAAGAAAAAATGACTATGACTAACAAAAATCTTTATAAAATCGCTAAAATTTCAGGCTGGCTGCTTG
>JAQUYY010000240.1 GCA_028691575.1 Candidatus Gastranaerophilales bacterium | reverse complement strand
TACGATATGACATTATTCACTTATATATCTCATAATATTGACAGGATTAAATTCGATATGCGAATCGGTCTTGTATCATGTGCGCTGATGAAACATTGGCAGATTTACTCCCGGTATGATTATTATAAGCGGTTAGGGAATATGACACAAAATTCTGTCATTGGTTGTATGAATGATTTTCAAGTTGATGAAAGTACCGTATATCGGATAATTAAAAAAATGGAGGCAGAAATATGATTACCGTCGTAATGACTTATTACAACAGGCAATATCAACTGGACAGGACACTCGACAGCCTTGATGAATCACTTTATAAAGAATTTAATGTCATCGTAGTTGATGACTGTTCGCCTGATCCGCCTATTGTCGGGAAGCATTCATATTTTATTAAGGTACTACGGACAGAAAATAAACGATGGATCGACGGCTCCCCGGCTTATAATATTGGATTCATTGAAGCGATCCGTATGGGATCAGATATTATCGTTATTCAGAATGCCGAAACCTACCATGTAGGCGACGTTTTAAGCCGTGCCGCAACAGTGGCAATGGATTCATACACCTCATTTGCTTGCTTTAATCTTAGCCGTCAGGACACGTTCTCAGCGCATAATATTCACGATATCATCAATAAGTATAATTACCCGGCAGTAAATAACGAAGCTAACGCATGGTTCAATCATAAATGGGTACGTCCGATGGGTTATCATTTTTGCTCTGCAATACGAACCGAAAACCTAATTAAAATTAATGGATTCGATGAACGCCTTGCCGATGGTTATTGCTTTGAGGATGATGAAATACTTTCCCGTATCAGACATTTAGGACTGAAAGTTGAGATAACAGACCATCCGTTTGTAGTTCATCAGTACCATGAACGGGGTTATGTCCCGGCAAACTGGAAAGATTTATTCTTTATAAATGGCAAACGGTTTGAAATGATCCGGGCTTCCGGTAATCCTGTCGCCGTTCACCGTTTTACACCTGATCTGAATGAAATATAATTCAATAATCAGTACACAGGTTAAGGACGAAAACGATTATCTCGACGAATGGATCAGTTATCATTTAGATATTGGATTCGATCATATCGTTATTTATGATAATGAATCCGCAGTCCCGGTAAAAAAGCGAAAACATACTACTGTAATTCCTGAACATAGGATATTTGAAGCTTCTGCAGAAGATAACTGCCATAATGATACGGTGAAAAACTTTGATGCAAATTGGATTGCCCGGATTGACGTTGATGAATTTATTGTACTGAAAGAGCATGCTAACATTAATGATTTCCTTGAGCCTTATAAAGAGTTCGGTGGTGTCGGCATAAACTGGCGAATATTCGGAACATCAGGTCACATTGAAAAACCGGAAGGATTAGTTCGGGATAATTATTTTTGGCGGATGCCTGATAACTGCGGATGGATTCTTAACGGTGGAAGTTTTCACCTGAAAACAATTATCCGCCGGGAGTTCTGTAAACAGATCCACCACCCACATTTTTGTATTTCAGAACGGCCTCTGGTGAATGAAGATTTTATGCCTTATCCTGATGCGTGGACTGATTCCAGCCGGACAAAATCAGTCATTCATCATTACGTGACGAAAAGCCTTGCAGAATGGAATAAAAAATATGATCTTTGGAGACACCGTTTTGGCCTTCGTACCCTGAATGATTTAGAAGCAATTAACAATAACTGTATCGTATTTGATGATTCACTAAAAACAAAAAATATGAATAACGAAAAAAACTGGCAATGGGCATCACATCAGCCAATGATTAAAGGTGTATTGGATTTATACAATCCGCAGTTTGTTATGGAGCTTGGCATTGGGGATAACTCGACAATGTTATTCGCCGGGAGAAAATATATCGGCATTGAAAATGATCCTGAATGGATTAAACACATGGAGAAAAAATCCCGTATGACATTCCTCTGGCATGACCTTGACAGACAATCAGGATCATTACAGGACTATTACGGGAGCCTTAACATACCGGAACAAAAGCCGAATCTTCTATTTGTCGATAATTATGAATCCTGCCGTATGATCGCAATTAATACACTCCGGGATAAGTTCGACATGATAATTTTCCATGATTGCGAACCGGGACTTGGCGCACGTGTCAATCATTACGATATGATTAATTCCGAAGGATTCAATGTTTATTTCCTGAAAACATCTGCAAACTGGACAGGGCTCATGGTTAAAATAAGTTCCGGGATTGACAGAGGGTTTAATACTTTGCTTTCAAAAGTTAATCCACATATTGAAAATTTTAAAAAACAATATCCCGAAGTATCAGTAATGTATTTCGATAGTAAGTATGAGGGTTTTGCTGGTTAATCCTTGGGCAGACGATTATCTCCCACCACCAGCCATCGGTTATCTTCAGGCGGCTGTAAGGAATTGGAATGCGGAAGTAAAATCGTTTAATCTCGAACAGGCACTCGCTACTCAGGAATCATTTGATATTGTCGGCGTATCGTTTCATTCATTCTCTGTAATGTATGCCCGGCGGTTACGTGATAAGTTCAAAGGTCATTTAATTTGTGGCGGACACCATCCGTCTGCACTCCCGGATCAGATGCTATCAATAGGTTATGATCAGGTTGTTATCGGTGAAGGGGAGAATGCAATGATTTCTATTTTACAGGGAAACAGGGATAAGATTATTTACGGTTCTGATTGGAAACACAGGTATTATTTTGATATAAATAGTTATCCTGTTCCTGATTATACGGGAATAAACTTTGGCGGCTGTGCAGGTATTTCGATAATAACTTCTCGGGGCTGTCCATTCGCCTGTAATTTTTGCGCTTCGTCTGACTTCTGGGATCATAAATATAAGATGCGATCTCCTGATAATGTACTGGCAGAAATTGATCAACGTATCCGGGAAGGTTTTACGACATGGATTTTCGAGGATGATAACTTCACTATGAACCGTAACCGGACTATTGAGATATGCCGATACCTGACAGGAAAATATCTTTGGCAATGTACGTCACGGGCAGAATCCCTTGATGCTGATCTTTGCCGGGAACTTTACCGGGCTGGCTGTCGGAAAATATGGTTAGGCGTTGAATCCCTCAGTCAGTCAGCACTTGACCGATGTAATAAACATACGACTGTTGAAAAGATGCTAACCGGAATCCGTAATGCACACGAAGCAGGAATCCCGACAATATCGCTCTTTATCGTAGGGCTTCCCGGAGATACTGAAGAGGATATAAATATAACTGCAGAACAAATCCGACGGAGTGAGATAACGGAGATCGGTGTTAATACGGC
>JAQUYY010000239.1 GCA_028691575.1 Candidatus Gastranaerophilales bacterium | reverse complement strand
TGTTTTTTCTGATTTCGGCCAGATCGTCATCGGAATATCCGGCGACATTTTTCCCGTCCAAAAAATAATCGCCCGAAGTCGGGGTGTCCAGCATACCCAAAATGTGCATCAGCGTGGACTTGCCCGATCCCGACGGTCCGATTATCGCCACAAATTCTCCGTCATCAACAGAAAACGACACGCCCTTCAACACTTTGGCGGCTTCACTCGCGCCCGTTTGATAAATCTTGGTGATATTTTTACATTCAATCATGGAAAGAAGTCAAAACTCAAAAGTTAAAAGTCAAAACCATAAATCAAAACTTTAAAACTTTTAATTTTCGTTTTTACTTTTTCATTTTTCGTTTTTAATTTTATCTCATCGGTCCGCCCATGCCGCCGATATTAAACATTGAGCCGCCCGTTTGCGCCGGCGACGAAGACGCCGCCGCGCTTTGCTTGGAAGAAGACACCGCCACGCGGTCAGCCGCGCTTATCCCCGAAATAATTTCCGTGTTTTGATCGTCGGATAGACCGATTGACACCGTTTGTTCGCGCGGCGCCGCATCGGCGCTTCCGCCGGAAGGCTCCATCAAAACATAGACCGAACCGTCATTGGCGGTTTTCACCGCCGTTGACGGCACCAAAAGGACATCCTGTTTAATCTGCGTAATCACCGCCGCCGACACGCTCATCCCCGATTTCACCTGCGGATTAGCTTCGTCCAGAGCGATAACCACTTCATAGCTCACCACTCCCTGACTCACCGATCCCATCACGCCCACTTGGGCCACTTTGCCGGTGATGGTAAGTCCGTCAATCGCCGAAAACGATAAAGTGGCTTTTTGCCCGGCTTCAACCTTGGCGATATCCACTTCGTTAAGGGTGATTGAAGCAACTTGATTGGCGGTGATAATCGTCGCCACGGACGCTCCCGAAGCAATCTCGTCTCCCGCCTTGATATCAATCGCAGCGACAACACCATCAAACGGAGCGACAATCGTGCAATCCGCCAGCGCTTCCCGCGCCGCGTCAAGCGCCCGTTGTTTTTGCTCCACCGCCAATGTTTTTGACTTGATGTCGGATTCATCGGGCGCTTGCGTCAATTTATCCAATGATTTGGTTTTTTCATCAAGAGTGCGCTCGGCATTAACCACCGCGCTTTCGGCGTTGTCAATCGCCTGTTTGGCGGAAAGCAAATTGCTTAAATTGGAATTATTTTGAGTCGTATAGCTTGACAAGGACGACAAATGTGTTTCGCTAAAAGTTTGCGCCGTCAAATTTTGATTCTCCATCACGTCTTTGTAGCGCTGGACCAAAGTGGCCGTGTTTTTCAAGGCTTCTTGCGCCAGCTTGGCGGTCTCATAGGTCTGGTTGAGCAAATTTTCTATCTCTTCGTTTGAAGACTCCCGGCTCGTTTTTTTATAATCGGCAAAATTCCGGTCATACTGGTCTTTTGCTTGCCGCCACGCCGCCGCGCTCTGCGCCGTCAGCAATGACGCCTGTGAATCATAATCCTTGATGGCATCAGCATAATAATCAAGATAAGTCGGATTGGATTGCGTTACATAGGAACTGGCGCCGGCGACAATATCCTGCAATCCGGAAATAATTGACGACAAGCTGGAAAACGCGCTCGCCGCCGAAGTGAATCCTTGTTTATATGATTGCGCCAGATCGTCTTGATCGCTCGCCAAAGATTCTTTGGCTTGAACCAGCGCATTTTCCGCCTGAGTAAGAGCCAGATCATCAGCCGGCTCATATAATTCATCCAGCGCGATTTGGGCGCTTTCCAACGCCACGCGCGCGTCATAAACGGCGTCTTGCGCATCATCATCGTCAATCCGCGCAATGACGTCTTGCGCTTTTACGGATTGGCCGGCAACAACCGCGACTTCCAAAACCTCTCCCGCGGTTTTTGATTTTAGCGCCGTTTCCCGCGCCGGCGACACCTGCCCGGTACCCGAAACCATTTGCATAATCGCGCCGGTTTCAACCGCACCATAAGTATAAACCGTTTGGGTCTGGCTGGCGGTATCGGGTTTGAAAAAATAATAACCGGCCGCCGCCAAAATCAAAATTGCAACCAATGAAATTTTTTTGTGTTTTTTTATAAAGGAAATCATATTTATTGGTTCAACGGATTTGCCGTTTAACGATTAATCTCAACAATGCCGAAAGCGTCTATTTGATCGCCCTTCCGATCGCCCACCACCGCCAGTTCGTCGCCAATTTGAAATTGCGCGCCAAAGGGCAGGCGAGTTTGGGAATTTATCCGCACGATAAAATCTTCCCGCTGGCGGGTGGTGATGATGATGATAAAACTCTCGTCGGTGATATTTTTAACCGTTCCGTAATAAAAATCATGGAAGCGGCGCGGCCCCAGATCGCGATAAATGCCGGTGCCGCAGGGAGAAGCTTCGGGAGCAAAATGAGCAGGTTCAAGCAGGCGGTCGCCGCGGGGACAGCGGGAAAGATTTTCATGCAGAGGGGTTCGCGCCAACAGCGCCGCGCCGGCAAAAACAACCAACAGGACCGCCAACGCCGAATACAAAAGAGGCAGGCGGTAGGTAAATTCGTAACGCCGCACCAAAATTTCCAGCGCCAGCGCGAACACCAGCACCGATAAAATAATCAGCCACGGCGCCGATGCCAAAAAAATCAAAACGCCGCGCCAGCCGAAAACCGGCGCCAGCCAGATGCCGGTTTCGCGGTTGATGAACAAAAACAAGCTGGCAAAATAAAGCGCCGCCAACACCGCGATCACCGCGCCGGCCAGCCACAAAACCGCCCGCAGGACAAAATGCCATCGGGGGCGCATTTTCAATTTTCCGCTTTTGGCGGCGGCGATTATTTTTTCGCCGATTATTGATTTTTTCTGTTGTTCAATGTTTTCATTCATGTTTTTCGGATTCAAGATGTTTTTTCATCAATGCTTTCCCCCGCTGGAGGCGAATTCCCACCGTGGAAACCGGCAGGCGCATAATATCAGCAACTTCCCGATAATTCATTTCCTCAAAGTAATATAACACCAGCGGCTCGCGATATTTCGCCGGCAATTCGTCCAACCCCCGGTCCAGCCAACGGCGCAGATCCGCGCGGTCCACGTCCCCGTCGGCGCTTTCCTTGGCGGCGGGATGCGGAAAAAAAACGTCAAAATCCACGAAGGCGATTTTTTCGGATTTCTTTTTCTTTAGCGCGTTGACAAATTCATTGTGCGCGATGCGATAAAGCCACGGGGAAAATTTCCTCTTGCAGTCAAAACTTCTGATATTGACAAAAGCCTTGGTAAAAATTTCCTGCGCGATGTCTTTGATATCGT
>JAQUYY010000015.1 GCA_028691575.1 Candidatus Gastranaerophilales bacterium | reverse complement strand
TCTTCCTTCTGTCGGAAAAGCAGGAACGATAACCGCTGCATCGTATTCAAGTGCTTCTATTGCTGCAATTGTCTCTTTTGCAACATTTCCTCTTAATGTTGAATCTATTTTTTTGTAGAAAAATTCTGCCTTATAAGTATTTTTTAGTGCATTTGCCACGTTAAATACTTTTCTATAAGCATCTTCGGCAGGAATATTTCTTGATTCCGTACTGATTGCCCAAGCTCCTGTGCTTGTGCAGTTATCCGGCAAACAGGTGTAGTCAAATAAAATTTGTGTATTGCAACCTCTTAAATGAAACTGCAATGCTGTATCATTTGCCCCCGTTAAATCATCTGCGATGATTCCTATTGTCCCCGTTTTTAAAAGCATAAAATTCTTCCTAAATTATTGTTCATTTTTTCCGCCCAACAATCTTAGATTATTTCCTCTTATAAAATACCTTTCTTTTTGATTGCCGTCAATATCTTTCCATTTGCTAATGGCTAATTTTCCGTCAATAGCTACCTGGCGACCTTTTTTCACATATTCGCCGGCTACTTCTGCCGGTTTGTCCCAAAGTTCAATATTAAACCAGTCTGTTACATCTCCGTTTTTTGTCCATCGATTTACGGCAACTGAAAAAGTCGTTTTAACTTTTCCTGATTCAAAATACTTCATTTCGGGATCTTGACCTACTCTACCAATGATTACCACAGAATTTATCATATGAACCTCATTTCTTTTTTTATTTAATATAGCAAATTATAAACTTAATCTGACAATATATCAAATAAATTTAATTATTTTATTAAGAACTCAAATTTTATTTAAATTGATAAAATCATAAAAATCAGGCAAGGAGGCAATTTGCAGGATTATTTACTTTAGTTATTATTTTTTATATTTTGAATTTACGGTTTTTTTTCATTGTGTTAATATAAAAGAAGATTATAATGAAAATAGTTAGGGGAGAGATTATTGTGAAAAGAAACAGAATACTTGCATATCTTTTGATTATTCTCGCCATTACAGGAATTCTTTTTGCCGGTGAACTTACAATCGTTTATTATAATGCGAATTTTGCGCCTGATTCAAGTCCGAGTTTTTGCGTCGTTGATGAAACTATTAACTGCGATGATGTTGCAAGAGTACCGGAATCAAGATTTTTAGGGATTCCGAATTCTTTATACGGAATTTTGTTTTATTTATTTGTTTTGGTTTTTGCAATTTTAGAGTTGTTTAAAGACAAACCTTTCGTTAAAAAATATACTCAAACTTTGCAAAATCCTATCAGTTATATTTTTTGTATATCGTCTGCAGCACTTGTTGTTTCGTTATTTTTGGCATTCATTTCTCATTATGTAATTCATAAAATTTGTATTTTGTGCTTTGTTACATATTTCATTAATTTATTAATCTTTTTTGTTGCAAAATTTGGAATTAATATGTTTGAACATTTTAAAATCGGATTTAAAGATTTATTTGCAACTTTAAAACAGCCCTTGTATTTGATTTTAACCTCAATAGTTGTAATTATTGGCATTGTTTTCTTATTTGTAGTAAACAAATATCAATTTTTTAATCCTGATAAAAGTTTTATGTATCTGGCTAATCAGGAAAAATATATTTTAAAATATAAAGGCGATATGCTTGGAGATGAGCATCCAAAGGTTATAATTCACGAATATACGGATTTTCAATGTCCGTTTTGTGCCATGTCAAATTCAATGATGATAAGGCTTGTCAATGAACTCGATGATGTTGCTGTTGTTCATCATGATTTTCCTCTTGACGGAACTTGCAATCCTAAAATTGAAAAAGGGCATGGGCATCAAAATAGCTGTTTATACTCTTGTTACAGTCTTGCCTCTAAAAAACAAGGAAAGTATTGGGATTTTAATTCGCTTCTTTTCAAAAATAATAAAGATTTGTCAGAAAAAAAAGTTCTAAAACTTGCTCAGGAACTGGGTTTGGATGTTGAAAAATTGAAAATCGACGCTCATAATCCTGAACTTAACAAAAAGCTTACCGATGAAGTAATTATTGCTCAAAAACGTGGAATAGATGCCACTCCAACTTACCGAATAGGAATGAAAATACACAGAGGGCTGATTTCGTACCCTGAATTAAGACAAATGGCAATCTCTGCCGGTGCAAAACCTAAAGCAGTTAAATAAATGATATTTAATGACGAAAAAATATTAGTTCATACATGCTGCGCTCCTTGTTCAACATATCCTTTTGAAAACATTATGGAACAAGGACTTATCCCCGTCGGTTTTTTTTACAATCCTAATATTCACCCTCAAAATGAGCATGATATAAGATTAAATGAGTTTATTGACTACTGCAATAAAAGAAAATATGAACTTGTTGTCCCCAAAAGTAATCCTAATGAATGGTTTTGCCAAATTAAAGGTTTGGAAAATGAACCGGAAAAAGGTAAACGATGCGAAATTTGTTTTGATATGAGGTTGAAAAAAACAGCCGAATATGCAAAAAATAACGGTTTTCAGTATTTTACTACCGTTTTGTCAATCAGTCCTCATAAAAATGCTAATTTAATTAACGAAATCGGGAAAAAACTTGAAGAAAAATTTGGTGTTAAGTTTTTAGAAGTTGATTTTAAGAAAAAAAACGGTTTTAAAAAAAGTATTGAAATTTCACGCCAATATGGGCTTTATCGGCAAGATTACTGCGGATGCATTTATAGCAAAAAATGAATCACCCGCTTTAAAATCATTAAGTCTATTGCTAGATTAGAAATAATTCAATATAATAAAGTGTAGCTTATACTCTTATTTGTAAACATAGGGCAATTATTTAAATTTAGAAGATTTATATAATTGAGACTTTTTTAGGAGGCAGTAAAAATATGAAAATCGGCATACCAAGAGCGTTGACTTATCACAATTATTATCCTTTCTGGTATGGGTTTTTTAATAAATTAGGAATTGAAGTTGTTTTATCCGATAAAACAACCAAACAAATCGTTTCAAAAGGCAGCAGCAAGGTTGTTCCGGAAACTTGTCTGCCCGTTAAAATTTATGTAGGGCATGTTTTAAATTTGCTTGATAAAGGAATTGATAAAATTTATTGTCCCAGTATTCAGTCTATCGACAATAAAATTTATAACTGCTCTAAAATCAGAGGGCTTCCTGATTTAATAAGAAACGTTGTTAAACGGGATTTTACTCTTATTGAGCCGACTCTCGATAAATCAGACGATGCTAATAATTTTTATATATATTTGCAAGAAAGTGTAAAACCTTTTGGGATTACTGATAAAAAACTTATTAAAGAAGCTTCAAAAGTTGGGTGGGCTTGTATTAATAACTATAATTTAATGCGCCAATCAGGTGTTGAGCATAATAAGGCTTTATCAAATGCTATAAAAGGCAGAGTAGTTCTTGATATAAATGAACAAGAATATCCTATTCACGTTGCAGTTGTTTCTCATGGATATAATTTATATGATGATCATTCAACGATGAAAGCTCTGCAAAAGCTGGAAAAGCTCGAAGTTAAAGCACATACCGCAGAAGAGCTGTCAATTGATCAGATGAAAAATGGTATAAAATTGCTTGATACAGAATTATATTGGGCAAATGAACACGAAATGACAGGTGCCGCCGGGCATTATCTGAATCGGGCAAATATTGACGGTGTTATCAGCATTACCGCTTTTGGCTGTGGTCCTGATTCTTTAATGATAGACAGAATAACAAGAAAAGCAAGAGTTCTTAAAAAACCTCTTTTGAACTTAACTATTGATGAGCATACGGGTGAAGCAGGTTTTGTTACAAGATTAGAGGCATTTACCGATATGCTGTTCAGGAAAAAACGTGCCAGTATTCTTCAATCGCTTAATGAGCAGATTCCAGAGCCTCAAGTTATTCAAAAAGAAGATAACGACAGGGTTTCCAGATAATAAAAATCTTTATCAGTGTGTATGAAGCACTCCACTAACTACTTTTGTCATCGAATTAGTTGACATATACAAGCATGACAAATTATTTTATTCATATAAATACTTTGCAGAACAGCCATCGCCAGTATTATCTGTTGCCGTTGAACCTTCTATGCAAGTTGTTGAAGGATCTGAAAATTCTTTTGCACCGTATGGTATTAATGTGTTTGATGCTATACTTGCATAGAAAATATCTTTTCCTATGATATTAGGTTTTTTAAATCCGTTTATATCTATAACAAGCCATCCACATCTTGTATAATTTCCTACAGAATGATTGCAATTTGAATTATTTAGCTCAAATCGCATCAAACCACCATTGTTAAGAATTAATCCTGTATCAGTAGAACTGCCCAAATCTAAACCATTTAATTTATGCCAACTGGCATCTCCATCATGCCAACAACCTTCATCACTTGCTCCACTACCACTTCCTCCTCGAGCAGATAAGCCTGAACAATCTTTTATAATATTTAATTTTGAAGCAAAAGCATTTTTTAAGTCTTCAGTTCCTGCTAAATCTCCGGGAAATGCTCCTGCTAAGGTTCCGCCGTTATCAGCTACTAGCATCATTGTTGCTTGTGACAGGTCTGAATATTGCTTTTTCCACGCTGCTTTTAATTCGGCATCGCTTGTCGTGCCAAATAACATCGGCGTTACTATTGAGGCAATTATTCCGATTATGGCAATTACTATCAATGTTTCAGCCAGAGTGAACCCTGATTTCTTTTTCATTTTATTCATTATTTTATCCCCTTAATTTTATATTTTTTATTATACAGTTATTTTCAGCCATGTCAAAATTATTTGACATCAAATTTTATATTAATTTCAAGAGCTTTTTCCAATAAGTCTTTTTTCTTCATTGCAATAAGCAAATCAGGCGAACAATCTTTATGCTCAGAGTCAATTATAATGGTTAAATTTTTTGAAAAATCATCCCAAATGCATTCTAAATTTTTAATTATTGAATAACGTGATCTGTCAAATCCGTCTGCTAATTTTACAATTCCACCCAATTTTTTTATCAAACCTCTTGTCTCTTTTGGTAAATCTGTATAGTTTTTATGTTTTTTAGACGGCAATTTCCCTCTATGATACCTTGTGATATTGGCAATAATTTCAATTTCTTCATTTGTAAAACCTTCTATTCCCCTAGAGATAATCATTTTATATGCATGTTTATTATGATTTCGGCTGTCTATAAAATATCCTATATCATGTAATAAACTTCCTGCTTCCAATAAATATTTTTCCTCATCGGAAAAGTTATGCAATTTCCCTTTTGTAATTTCAAATATATTCAAAGAAAGCTTGCATACTTGTATTGAATGTTCCAATTCATCCGAATACTTCATCAACATCGAATAAACTGCTTTTTGTCTATCATCTCTGTATTGAAAATTCTTCATTGTCTTTATTCTTCAAGAAGTTTTTTAATTGTCGATAATAACTCTTGCTGATTAAATTTACCTTTTACTATATAAGCATTTGCCCCTGCATTAAAACCTTTTTGCTTATCTTCTTCTTTGCATAAAGAGGTAACTAAAATCAATGGAAGATTTCTTGTTGCCGAATTTTCTCTAAGTCTTGTAACAAGCTCAATTCCTGTCATTTCGGGCATCTCAACATCGGAAATTACTATGTCAAAATCTTCTGAAGAGGTTAAAGTCAATGCATCTAAACCATTTGTGGCCACCGTTACGTCATATCCGGATGCTCTTAATATATTTCTCTCCAAAATTCTTGTAGTTGCAGAATCGTCAACGACCAAAACTTTTTTCTTTTCGGTTGATTCTTGAACATGAACAGGGTTTACCACTCTTCTTACTTCCTTATTAAAACTGTAAAAAGCAGATTTAATAAGATCATTAATATTCAAAATCAGACAAAGTTCCCCTGATCCAAGTGTAGTAATACCTGCTATATTCCTGACTCGAACAAGCGGAGGTGTCAACTTTTTGTGTAGAATTTCCTGATCTCCAAGAAGTTTGTCTATAATAAATCCTACCTGCATATCTTCTGCCTGAAGAACCACAACAACAACTTTTTCAAAATCATTTTTAATATCGGACATTTCTAAAATTTGTGATAATTTACAGACAGAGAGGGTTTTGTTATCATAAATTATTGTATCTTTTCCTTCTTTTTTGAATATTTCTTTTTTGTTTATCCAAAAAGCTGTTTTGACAGTACTTGTAGGAATAGCAAATGTTTGTTTATTAACAGAAACAAGGAATGATGGTATTGTTGCCATTGTCACCGGCAATTGGATTGAAATTCTGCACCCTTCTCCAAATTTTGATTTTATATTTACTTTTCCGTTTAGCTGAGTAATTTTTGTATGAACCACATCTAAACCTACACCTCTGCCGGAAATATCCGTAACAGTTTCTCCTGTTGAAAACCCGGGCCAAAATACAATATTCATAATTTGGCTTTCACTCATTGTTTCTAATTCCGTTGGATTTAACAGATTTTTTTCTAATGCTTTTCTCTTAACTGCTTCTAAATCAATACCTTTGCCATCATCGGTTATTTCGATTAAAACGCTGTTTTCCAAATGATGGGCGGATAAATAAATTTTTCCGGTTGGATTTTTACCCGCATTTGCTCTCTGTTCAGGAGTTTCAATACCATGATCGATCGAATTTCTTATTATGTGCATAAGAGGCGATTTGATTTCTTCGATAATTTTTTTATCTACACTGGTTTCGCTGCCTGAAATTTCCAGTTCTATTTTTTTATTTTTTTCTCTTGAAATATCTCTTACCATTCTCGGGAACATATGAAAAACAGTTGCAAGCGGTAATACACGAACACTTTTAACCATTTCTTCCAAACCGTTTATTATTAAATTTAATCGGGCGTCATCTTCCTGAATAGTCCTATATAAAGAGTTCATTTTATTGACCAAATCCATTAATTTAGTCGAACCTTCCTCAAAAAACATTCCAAATGCTTTATTGGGTAAAATATTATTGGATTTTGTATCTAATTCATGCCATTGCCAGAATTTTTTATCGATATATTTAACATAATGTTTAACTTTTCCCCATTCTCTGTACCAATCTTCTCCTGTACGAGAAATTTTTTCTAATTCCGTTAAATGTTCTTTTGTTTTAATTTTAGAAATAATTAATTCACCAACCTGACTTACAAGCTGGTCTAATTTTCTGGTATCAACACGAAGAGTTTTGATTGTTCCGCTATCAACAGGTTTATAGTCTTCTTTTTTGCTCTCTTCTTGTTCTTTTGAGATTACATCGGTTTGAGAAACTGTCATTTCATTTTTTTGAAAATCTTGAGCCGACCCTTCAGTCTCTTTTGCCGATAAATCAAGCATATGATGCAAAATGGTCAATCTTTGAATAATCAAAGTAGGATTTTCGTCAGTTTCTTCATTTAGGAATGCTATTTTTACTCCTGTCTCAAAACTTTGCTTAATCACTTCCACTATTTCTTTATCGGGTTTAGCCGGTGATTTTAAAACTTGACCAAAAATTTCGTTTATTTTTTCAAAAATCTTTTTAACATCTTTATTTTTAGTTAAGCTGATAATTTTTTCCAAACATGACTTTACAATCTCTGAAGTTTGAGCCGATTCTTCTGAAAATTCCAGTATAGAAAGGAAATTTTGACTAATAAATTCTATCAAAGAATTAATATCTTCAGGTTTCATATCAGAAGTTTTTGAATTGTCTGAATTATCAGGTTCTTCTTCAACTCTTTTCAATACAGAAAGTTCTGGAAAATCAATATTAAGTTCTATTGCCAGTAATTTTAATTTGTATGCAAAATTTTCAAAAGTTTCTGTTATTTCTTCAACTTCGCTATCCAATAAAATACCGCTGCCTCTAATTACACCTTCTAGTTTTGCTTTTAATTCGCTGACCCCATTTTGAATTTCATCGCTGTTTATACAAACTACAAGCTCGGATAAATCACTTACTTGATTTTGAAGTTTTAAAATAGCGCTTGTATCCGTTGAATTTTTTTGCAGGCGAAGAATTTCATCTGTTGCTTCTTTTATAACAACAGAAATATCCTCACAAAGTTGAGGAGTAGCGGTTATTTCATTTTTAGCTTTTAAAGACGGTTTCTCAATATTTTTTTCTTTTGGAGTTTCCGAAGAATCGCCTATTTTTTTCTCAATATCCTCCAATAAAATTAATATTTTATCAGTTTGTTCAGAATGATACTCGCCTTTTGTTTCCACAGATTTATCAATAATTGAAGAAATACAATCGACGGTTTTGCACAAAGTATCTACAATAGCAGGAGTTATTGTTAATTTTTCTTCTTTTGCATAACCTAAAATATCTTCCAGCTTATGGGCAAGAGCTTGAATATCATTTAATCCTGTCATTCTTGCCGAACCTTTTATGCTGTGGGCATCTCTAAAAAGCTCCGAAATGATATTTGCATTCGTAGGGTTAGATTCAAGTTTAAGAAGGTTTTGATTTAGTCTTTGAACTATTTCTTCACCTTCTTCTCTGAAAATATTTAATATTTCTATTATTTCTTCTTCAAGAAAATCCATTTATTCTACCGATTTTTTACTAATTTCCTGTAACTTTTTCTCTTAAGGTATCGGAAACGCTAATTAAATTTTTCAATACATTAATATTTTCCTTAACAATACCTGCAGATTCATTTACGCCCTGATTGATAACTTTAATGATTTCTGTTACTTCTTGAGTTGATACACCCTGATTTTCAGCATTTTCAACAATATCCTGAACCCCTGCAACAACGTCTTTAATAGCATGCTGCAATCCGTCAATATTATTTGCAATTCTATGAGCTAACTCAACGCCTGATTCGATTTCCTTTGAACCTTCCTCTGTTGCCATAACAGTTGAATTTGTGGCTTGTTGAATATCATAAATTAAAGATGAAATCTTAGTTGTAGCCTGTTTGCTTTCATCTGCCAGTTTTCTAATCTCAGATGCAACAACTGCAAAACCTTTGCCATGTTCACCGGCTCTTGCCGCTTCAACAGCAGCATTTAGAGCTAACATATTTGTTTGCTCTGCTATATCTTCAACAACCCCGATTGTACTGCCGATTTGCTGGATATGTTCTGATAATTCCAAAATCAACTCTGCAATTATCTGGATTTTTTGTTTTAAAGTCATCATTTTTTCAATATTAGCCTGAACTGTTTCCTGTTCTTTCCCTGAAATATTTAAAGATGTCTGCGATTTTTGAGCGACTTTTTCAGCTGAAAGTTTTGTTATCATTGAATATTTTTTTAATTTTTCTATAACATCCATTGAATTTTTTAATAATTCTAAATGTTTGACTAAAGTATTTTCTTGTCTTGAAGTTGTTTCAATTACTTTGCTTGATGCTAAATTAGCATTTACTACAGCATCGTAAATTGAGCTTGATACCGTCTTTTTTAGCCAATTTTGCATTAATTCGCTAATAAGAATACTCATTAAAGATAATACAAGAACAAATATACTTAAAATGAAAAATTTATCAATCTTGTATAAAGATACTACGGCAAGTGAGGCTATAAGAATTAAAATTAACTGGGATACTCTATTTGTAATTTTAATTTTCTTTTCTAAACTTAAATTTTTAAACATCTTTATTAATCTCCGCTATTTCAAACTTTTCTATATCATACCAAAATTTTTACTTAATAAATCTCATTCTTTTGAAGTATTTTATTTTAATATCTAGAATTTTATTTTATAATAAACTATGAGAACAGTAAAATTGTGAAGTTATGAAAAAAAGAATACTTTTAATAGACGATAGCAAAACTCAGCTAAATACACTTAAACTGCTTTTAGCCAAAGCCGGGCATGAGGTTTATACAGCCAATGACGGGCTTGAGGGTTATCAAATTGCATCGTGCATAAAACCCGATTTGATTGTTTCTGACATCATTATGCCAAACATTAATGGATATCAGCTTTGTAGGCTATTAAAAGGTGAAGAAGCAACAAAAAATATTCCGGTAATTTTGTTAACAATTCTAAACAAAAAATTGGATAAATTCTGGGGAATGAGAGCTGGAGCCGATGCTTATTTAAATAAAGATTTGGGTTTTGACGCTCTTGTAGCTCAAATAAATGCAATTGCTGAAAAAACTCCGTCTTTGCCATCTCCGGATGAAGATGATATTCAACAATGTATTATTGAAAACTCAGGGATTCAGCAAAAAATCCATGACATTCTTGATCAAGCATTGATTGAATCTACTATTGCAAATGAATTTAGAAATTTATCAGAATTTATTACAAAAGAAAAAGTTATTACTGAAGGTATTTTTTCTATAATTTCATCAATTATAGATTTTAATGCAGCCGGTGTTTTCTTCAACAACAGAGATGATAAAAAAATCAAAAATTTAAATATTGTTTTTTCCGATATAGTTTTTACTGAAAGTTTGCCAAAAGAAATAGAACAAGATTTCTTTACTAATTTCTTTTCGGGAATGGACATTAAAAACGGTGAATTACTGATTTCTAATAAACTTTTTGAAGATATAAACTTAAACTCTGAGGTTAAACCTGTAAAAATTAAAACAATTGATTGCTTAAAATCAAAAATTATTGTGCCAATTGTATATGATAATCAGGTACTTGGCGGAATAGCACTTTATCATACGGATGAAAATAAATTTAATCCGTCAACAAAATTATTTAATATAATTTTAAATGAATTAAAATTATTGATGCGAGTAAAATGGCTCTATTCAGAAACTCAATTTTTGGCAATCACAGATGAGCTTACAACTTTATATAACAGAAGATTTTTTCAACAGACAATCGAGAGAGAATTTTCAAGGGCAAAACGCTATGGTAATCCTTTAAGTCTTGCTATTATTGATATTGACCATTTTAAAAATGTAAATGACTCATACGGCCACCAATTAGGCGATAAAGTTCTTGAAGAGATATCAAAATTAATTAAAAACTACTTGAGAAAAACCGATTATGTGGCAAGATACGGTGGAGAAGAAATTGCTGCAATATTCCCTGAAACAGAGTTAAATGCTGCTGTAATACCTTTAGAGAGACTTCAAAAATCAATAAAAGAATTAAAGTTCTTTCATGAAGGCAAACATATTAGTGTTACCGTCAGTATTGGCGTTTCTTCCGTAAATGAAGAAACAAAAGACTCCAAAGAACTTATAGAAAATGCCGACAAGGCTCTTTATAGAGCTAAGAATGCTGGTAGGGACAAAATAGAGGTTTTTAAAGTTGAACAAAAAGCTGCTAATAGAAAATAATTATTCTAACTCTGAATTATTTATGACTTTTACAATTTCTCAAAAGTCATATGCAATTTTGGCAGAACAAATTATCGAAGTCGTGCAATTGCCGGAACTTAATATTGTGGAAAAATTGCCTGAATATCTTGTGGGGTTAATGAATTTAAGAAGTAAAATTATCAGTGTTGTTGATTTAAGAAAATTATTGGGGCTTCCTATTTCAAATTATTCCGTTGATTCGCAAATTATTATTGTAAATTCTCAAAAAAAAACTTTTGGAATTATTGTTGACTCTGTTGATAATGCAATTCAATTTAACAAAGAATGTTTGGAGCCGTTACCGTATAATTCAGACGAAGAACTTATTTCGGGAATTTATAATTCTGAAGAAAAATTGACTGCATTTTTAGATTTAGAAAAAATTATTCAGAAAATAGAAACTCCTCTTCTAGAAGATAAAAATTTCATAAAAAGTTCAAATGATTATATTTCGTTGTTTCCTGATGATAAAGAATCAATAGCAAAATTCAAAAAAAGAGCCTTAAATCTTCAAAAAGAGTTAAAAGTAGAAATAAGCCAGGATAATTACAATCAGGACAAATTCGTATCTTTTTGCTTAAATAAAGAGATTTTTTGTATAAGTTTAAAATATGTTAAAGAGTTCTGTAAATTAAAACTTTTTAATTTGACTTCCATTCCTTGTGTTCCTGAGTTTATAGCCGGAATAGTCAATTTAAGAGGGGAATTTATTACTGTTATTGATATCAAGAGTTTTTTACAAATTAAAAAAACGTCAATAACAGAAAAAACTAAAATTATTGTGGTTGAAGCAAATAATTTAAAAATAGGTCTAATTGTTGATGATGTATTTGATATGATTAATATCCCTCACGAAAAACTCAAGAGCGAAGCGGCTTCTGCCAATTTTGACAAGGACAAATTTGTATCAGCAGAAGTTATACTTGAAAAGGGCGGAGTTATGAGTGTGCTGAATTTGGAAAAATTTCTTGAAGATGAAAGGATATTTTTTGAAGATGCTGTTTAAAATTAAAATGGGAGACAATCGATGAAAACACAAATTTCAAATAAAAAACAAGGCTTTACGCTAGCAGAGACATTAATAGTCATTGCGATAATCGGAATTATTGCCAGTATTGCGATTCCGACATTATTTGGCACGACAAGCGATGCAGAATTAAAAGCAGCTTGGAAAAAGTCTTACTCTGATTTATCTCAAGCAACGATGATGATAATTGCCGACAATGGTGGAACCTTAGCAGGAGCATTTTCGGGAGATTTGGCAGGAAGTGAAGATTTAAAAAATGCATATGCCTCAAAACTTAATATAATAAAAGATTGTTCGGGAACATCTACATACGGTGGAACGGGAACAGGAGGAAGTGCAGAAGGTTGCTGGCACTCAGGAGCTAACAGCTGGTATTTTTTAAATGGTATAAGTATAGGCAATGTTTCTTATCCATGTTTAATATTAAACAATGGAAGTTTAATGAGATTTTATATTGAAAAATCAGATTGTAGTAGTTCTGTAGGTAATTATACAAGATGCGGATGGATGTCCATAGATATAAACGGATTCAAGAAGCCGAATACAATAGGGAAAGATATATTTACATTGAGCCTAACATCAAATGCCTTAATGGCAGCAGGAGCAAGAGGATTTAATGATCCATCAACAGATTGTGTAGAAGGTTCAACTTCAGCAGACAATCATGGCTGGGGCTGTTCTGCAAAGTATTTGTATGAGTAAAATAATTTGTCATTCTGAACTTCACCTGCTCGTTGGCGAAGAATGAGCCTTACAAGGCTGTGAATAAAGATTTTTTGATTATTTTTTTGTTTTTTCCGTAAATTGAAAATGCAAATATGTTAAGCTATACCGATTTCAAAAAGTAATCTTAAAATGAATTAATTTTTATAAATCGGTATGCGTAAGCCGGGAGCGACGTTTTTGGAAAAATCGGGCTTTGCCCGTTTTTGCAAAAACTAACTCGTTCTAGTATAAATTTAATGGTGTAAGGTCGATCTTCGTGATATAATTAAAATAAAGTGAATTGCGATAAGATAAAAACATATGGAAAATCAGTTTCTTTAGATGGGTTTGCTAATGAAAACGAAAGTAACAATAATTATTCCTGTTTTTAATACATTTAATAAATATCTCGAAAAGTGTATTAATTCAGCATTATCCCAATCCATGAATAAAATAGAAATATTATTAATAGATAACGGTTCTAATGAAGAAACTGTAAATATTTTACGCAAATATGAAAAAAATAATGACTGCATCAGGCTTTTTTTTGAACCGGAAGGACGACAGGGAAAAGCTAGAAATAGAGGCATTAACGAAGCACAAGGCGAATATATAGCTTTTCTGGATTCCGATGATTGGCTCGAAGAGGATGTGCTGCAAAAACTTTATGAATACGCTAAGGATGATAAAATTGATATCCTTAAAGCAAATCATATTGAATTTAATTCTGTTTCAAAAGAAAAGCGTTTTTGCAAATTTTTTAAGGCTGAAAATCATTATAATAAAATAATGAACATCAATTCAGATAGCATAATCTTGTATGCAGTACCTTATATCTGGAACGGATTTTATAGAACAGCTTTTTTAAGAAATAATAATATTTTTTTTAATGAAGAATTGATAAATGAAGATCATCTTTTCGTCTGGCAAACAAATATTTTGGCAGATAAAATCAAAGCTGTTGATTTTACCTCTGTGTTTTACAGAAAAAATTATGATTCCATTTCCAAAAATGCCTATAAAAATATTTCTGATATTGTAGAAGTTTTTGAACTGATTCGGCAATTTTTGCAGGAACAGGGAATTTATGAGAAACATAAATTGGAATATTTTTTAGCACAACTTAGAGCTTTAGGTTATGGGTACAATTTTTTAACCAATGAAAGATTGAAAACACTATTTTTAATAAAACTGCAGGAAACAGCAAGTGGAATAAATATTCAAGGATTAAGAGAAATCGATGCACAAAGGGTGCAAATTATTAAATCCTGCAACATGAACTCATGGGAAAAATATCAAAAAACTATGTTTGGGGAATTGTAATGAACGAAAATTATATGAATATGCAAAAAAACTTTTATGATAAAAGAGCAGTATCTGTTGATGACGCCAAGAAGCTTGTAAGTCTTGATTATGAAATTATTGCACGACAAGCAAGGAGTTTTGCTGCTTTTGCCATAAGAGATTATTTGGATAGAAAAGGTTCGGATATTAAAGGAAATAAAATTGATGAAATTCTTGATATAATTTCATTTAAAAAGAATAATATGAAAGTTCTTGATTTCGGCTGCGGTGTTGGAAGAATTATGCAGGAATTTGTAAAAAACGGCTATTTGGCTGACGGTGTAGACATAAGTGAAAAAATGATTCAACATGCAAAGAAAAATGAAATTTTACAAGATTGCAATTTTTATCTTGCTAACGGCAATGATTGCGGAAATGCCCCTCAAAACTACTATGACCTTGTTTATTCAATGATTACAATACAACATATCTGTGTAAGATCAATAAGAAACAAAATTCTTGAATCTATCCATAATACTCTTAATCAAAACGGAACAATATATTTGCAAATGAATTTTTATCCGTCAATTAATGCATCACAAATTCCTGAAAATCATGCAAAATGGTCTGAAGATAAAACATGCGCAACCTGCACTAATAGTGCGGCTGATGTATGGATAACACCCGAAATGCTGGGAGAAGTTTATTCTGATTTTTCCGGATTTTTTAAAGACATACGTTTTCAGTTTATTGATTTTGCGAATAATAGTATTGATGAGGCTTATCCGATCAAATGGATTTACCTTATTATAAGTGCGTCTAAAACCGATTCTCTCGTAAGAAGAATTTATAAATATTTGTAATAAATATAACTTCAAATGTGATTTTAATCTGATATAATAAAAATATTAAGATAGTTGGATAGATATATTGAGAGGAAAATAGAGTGGAATTTAATGAATCTTTTGAAGTTTCTATAATAGTACCCGTTTATAATATGGAAGCATATTTGAATAGATGTCTGGATAGTGTAATCAATCAGACATTGAAAAATATAGAAATTATTTGTGTTAATGACGGTTCCACAGATAACAGTTTAAAAATACTCGAAAAATATGCAGCTAAAGATGAAAGAATAAAAATTTTAACAACAAAAAACGGCGGTCTCTCAGCAGCACGTAATCAAGGTATGAAAATAGCCAGAGGTAAATATATAGGTTT
>JAQUYY010000238.1 GCA_028691575.1 Candidatus Gastranaerophilales bacterium | reverse complement strand
TATAACTTATCAAAATTAAATATTATTGGTATTTGCGATTTAAAATTTAAACAAAATAAAAATGATAAATATTTGGGGTTTACAAAAATTTCTCCTGATGAAATTTATTCTATAAATCCCGATATTTTAATTATTACAGCCAAAGAATTTGATATTATTCAAACTTATTTAAGAGACAATGGTATAAAAAAACCAATTATTTCTATTTTTGAGAATAAAACAAAATTTATTGAAAAAACTTCTTTTGAGGTGAATTTAAAAATATTGTTCAATTTTTTAAATGGTAATATTAATTTTGAAGAAGCTAAAAATTACAAAAAATATCTAAAAAATAATTGGAATTATATTAAAACACATATAAATTACAAAAATGTATTAAAACGGATAAAAAAATCTTCCTTGCCGTTAAAAATTTTGTTTTTAGTTTCGGACAACTCAAAATGGTGTGCACAGCCTTTATATGACGAAATGGCGAATAATAGCAATATTGAACCGTTAATCATTGTAACGCCATTGTTTTACGGGAAAGAAACAGAATCTTTTCAGCTCTTAAACGAAAATTATCAATTTTTTAAAAATCAAAATATGAATGTAATAAAAGGTTATGATGAAGAAAAACAAAAATATACAGATTTAAAAAAATTCAAACCGGATATTGTTTTTTATCAGCAACCCTGGTCTATTGCAAATGTGCATATGCCGGATTATGTGAGCAAATTTGCGATTACTTGCTATATTCCATATGCTTGTATGCTTTTAGCTTCGGATGAAACTTATGAAAAAAGCTTTGTTAATATTTTTTTGAAAAAAATTTGGCGAATATTTGCAGAAAGTGATTTTCACCAAGAATATTATTCAAATCTTTCAATGCCACAAAGCGTTATTAAAACAGGATATCCCAAACTCGATATTTTCTTGCCGAACACTATATTAAATAGTGAAAAAATATGGAAACATCAGGACAAAAAACGGATTATTTGGGCACCTCATTATTCTATGGATGTTGATATAAAATTTGGCAATTTTCATAAATATTATAAAGATTTCTATGAATTTGCAAAATCATCAAAAGATATTGAATTTATTTTAAAGCCTCATCCGAGACTTAAACATCAAATTGTCGAAAATGGCTTAATGTCACAAGAAGAAATGACAAATTATTTTGAAAATTGGGATAAGCTTGAAAACGCTCAAATATATGAAAATGGAAACTATTTTGGCATTTTTAAAACTTCAGATGCCATGATTTTAGATTGCGGATCTTTTAATGCCGAATATATGGTTACCGGAAAACCTTTATTATTCATAGAAAATAAAGATAGAACAAGTTTTAATGAGTTTGGCGAAAAAATATTTGAAGGAATTTATAAAACATCTGATTTTGAAGGAGTCTTAGAATTTATAAATAAAGTAGTTTTAAAAGGTGAAGATACATTGATTGCTAAACGTCAAGAAATTATAAAAAAAGTTGTAAATTTATCAGAACAATCGGCATCATCAAAAATTATTGAATATTTAAACGAGGAGTTTGACAAAAATGTTTGAAAAATTATTATTTAAGCTAAAGCATCCATTTTTAACGATAAAAATTTTTTTGCTGATTAGTAAATATAAAAACACCAAAATTTGTATGTATGGAGCAGGAGTTTTTGCTGATAAATTAATAAAAATGTATGATTTTTCTAAGCTCAATATTTTAGGTTTTATTGAAGGGAATGAAACCAGAAAAGGAGAAATATTTAACGGTTACAAGATTTATTCACTTAAAGATTTATCGGAATTAAATCCTGATATTATTTTACCTATGGTTAAATATCCGAAGATTATTGCATATAATATTTTAAGAAATAAAAATGTATCATGTCCTGTTATTTATAAATTTAATAAAGTTTTTAATCCTGCAAATAAAAAACAAATAAATAAATTTTTTGCAGAAGTTGAAGTAGGAGAAAAAACGTTGGATATATTTTTAGAGACTTTTAAATACTGGCTTTTTCTATTTCCATTGGCAATGTTAATCCCTAAAAAGAAAAATTTAATTGCAGTTCCTTGTTTTTCAGATGTAGATTTTATGGACAATACAAAATATTTTTCAATTTATTTAAATTCAATAAAACAAAAAGAAAATATAGAATTTTATTTAATTACAGAAAGAAAACATAGTTATGAGAACCTAAAAAAACAAGGTTTTCCGGTATTGTTCTCGGATAAATTAAAAACTAAGATAAAACTTTTAAGAGCAAATATATCTGTTTTTGATACGGAATCTTTTTTACCTCAATATGGTTTCTCACTTTATAAAAGCAAAAAAGTTCAATTGTGGCATGGTTTGGGAATCAAAAAAATATGCTACAATGACCCAAATAATGATTACAAAAATATAAACAAAAAATTACGGGCAAGGTCTTTTAAATATGATGCATTTGTTTCTACATCACCGATGGGAACAGAAAAATATTATTCCAAATCTTTTTTTGCTAAAAATTTCATTGAAAAAGGTCATCCTCGAAATGATGTTTTTTTTAGAGCCCCTAATAAATTTGACTTAATTGGAATCGATAATAAAGCAAATGAAGAAATTGAAAAATTTAAAAAAAATGGGCATAAAATAATAATTTATTCACCGACTTTTCGAGATGCTGACAGAGGAGTTCATAATACAGAGATTTTTGACTTTGAAGAAATATCCAAATTCTGTAAAAAAAATAAATTTGTAATAATTTTCAAATTTCATAGGCTGGTTGTGCCGCCAAAAGAAATTTTTGACAATTTGATTTTTTATAACAGCAAAAAAGATATTTATCCGATTTTGCCTAAAACCGATTTGATGATAACGGATTATTCATCAATTTATATGGATTATCTTTTAACCGATAAGCCTGTGATTTTCTTCTGTTATGATTTGGAAGATTACATAAAAAATAGCAGAGAATTGGCTTATGACATTGATTTTTGGACAAAACCCGGAGTAAAATGTCAAAACATAGATGAAGTATTTGTCGAACTTGAAAAACACCTTGTGCAGGGGATTGATGAATATAAAGAAAGCAGAGAAGAAATGAAAAAACTTGCATTCCTTAATCCGGATGGTAACTCATCAGAAAGAATTTTTGAATATATTAAAGAAAAATTAATGGTGTAATTAGACTTCAGAATTATTATTCTAAAGCATTTGCACCTGATACAACTTCGGTTATTTCCTGTGTTATAGCTGCTTGACGAGCTTTGTTATAAATAATGGTGAGGTTATTAATCATATCACTGGCATTGTTTGTTGCGCTTGACATAGCAGACATCCTTGCCGCAAGCTCACTTGCAGA
>JAQUYY010000237.1 GCA_028691575.1 Candidatus Gastranaerophilales bacterium | reverse complement strand
GTTATCTATGTAATCATACACATCATCACCAGTATTTAAGTCATTACCTAATACATTGTGAATTATCTCTCCAATGGTTAGGCTGTCAAACGTATTGCATTTTATTGAATCCATAAATACCTAAAATCATAATAATGTGTCTTCTACTGCTTATCCGAAAAGCCAGTTTCTATTAACTTTACCATAAACCCCTTGCCCCTATCGTTCAGGGAAAAATACTTATCAGCAAGTTTCTTGAAGCCGTATATCGACCCAACTCCTTCTCTTACATCTGTCAGCCCGACAACGTAATCGCACGATGTATTGAACGCCTGTGCAATAGCCACGATTTCTTCTGCTGTCGGCATACGACCGTTTGCCCACTGTTCGACTGAGCCTTCATGGAGACATAATGACCGTTCTAATTTGTCAATGCTTATCTCCGCCTCGGCACACAATCCGCTAACCCTGTTATAAATGTCAATAGTCTGCATTTTGCCTCTCCTTAAATTAATTTGTTGTCTACTTATAAAAAGATGCAGCGGGAAGGACTCGAACCCCCGACCAACGGCTTAAAAAGCAATTTTAAGACTGCTGCCCGTGCATTTTTCAACGCACCCATAAATACGTTGCTCTATCCACTGAGCTACCGCTGCGTATCAATTACAGTACCGTCCTCCCGACTTAACGTGTCGAATCTGTTACTTGTGTGCAGTAACCTAAGTTCTCACACTCCAAGCCCACGTTTCATTAACCTACCCTCACAAATATCAAACAGGTCAAGCCGGGAAGACGCTGCGCACCGTCCAGATTCTTATGGCTGCGGCTACTTAATAATGCCACATTTGAATCAGTTTTTCTATCACCATATCTGTACCAAGTCAGTCCGATAATTGCAGACTACCGGCTTTCTCCAAACGGCCATACTTTTAATGTCTTGGTATTCATAATAATTACTATACAGCTTAACCCCAAACGCCTACTGCAATAACGGCGAATGACTGTCGGTATATAAACTCTTCTCGGTCTGGTCAAATGGACTTCTGTTGTCCTCCCATCCTCAAACGAAGAGTAAATATTGGTGGGTCTTTGGGGACTCGAACCCGAAACCGCCCGGTTATGAGCCGGATGCTCTTACCAGTTGAGCTAAAGACCCTTGTTGTTGGGACGGGCAGGACTCGAACCTGCGACACTCGGATTCCCTTAACGTAGCTGTTAGCGATATTGTCATAGCGCATTTTTATGTCTGATGCTCTACCGACTGAGCTACCGTCCCACGAAGGCGGAAGGCAAGAATCGAACTTACATTGGGAGCTGGACTTGAACACTGCTGTTAGCGTCTATATCACCTGAACGCATTTTATAAGCTCCTGTTCTACCATTGAACTACATCCGCAAGATGCCGGTGGTAGGATTTGAACCTACGACCACGGGATTAACAATTCCTAAAAAATTGCTGTTTACGTCTTTGGCAAGACACGTTAATGCGCGCTCTACCACTGAGCTACACCGGCTTATTTAACCTTTAACTTTTAGCAGCGTTTTAGATAATATTGGGGGATATTATCTAAGGCTCTGTTTATTCAAGGTTGCCCGTCATTCTCGCCTTGATTGAAAGGAGTCAAATGGGACTACAAAGTACAAATAGCGGCTTTTTGGGAGTTGCGGAATCGAACCGCAAACCAATGATTAACAGTCATCTTTTATGTAAAATTGCTGTTTGTGTCCGCCGCCCTATACACTAATAAGGTTGCCGTCCAGACACCCCCACATTATGAGGAAGTATGTGCCTTCCTCGAAATAATGCGAACCTACCCGTAGCACATCACGGGCTTTCTCGATAGTGGCGCGGGAGCTACCCGTCTTACATCAAACACACTATCGCCGCAACCTTGCTTGTAAAGGAGGTACGGTCTCCTTTGGTGCTGGGGACGGGATTTGAACCCGCAAGCAATTAAGCCGAGGGATTTTAAGTCCCTTTCCTGTGCCATTCGGATACCCCAGCATTTTGTTGAACGCTCTTTCCATATAGTCCAGAACAACGCTTAGAACAAAAATAACTATCATTAGGTGTATTTCGACGATATCTATTCTGTGTTCTATATTTTTGTTGGAGAGCAGATAGTATAAACTCTTTATTACACACACAGCATCTCACAACTTTGTCGCTGTACTTCTGAGGATTATGTTTCTTTTCGTGTTCAACATGAAGCTCAACACAAAGATTATCTGGGTTATTATTACTTGGGTCTCCATCAATATGATGAACATCTTCATATGGCTCTAATAATCTACCAAGCTTTTGTTCCATCAAGTACCTTGGATATGATTTTGTATGATATCCGTTTTCATCTTTGTAAACACATCTGCATCTTCCATCTTTGCACAAGTATGTATACACTATATACCTCCTTTACTTGAGCATATCTGTCTCTCCAGAATGTCACTCGTCTTTCCGGGTTGCCAACTACAACTGACTACTGGCGGAGGGGATAGGATTTGAACCTACGGAGGCTTTCGCCTCACCAACTTAGCGGGTTGGTGTCATAAACCAGCTCGACCACCCCTCCATATCAAGACGCTCGTATAAAGAATTTCAATTTCTATTTTTTGTAAAATTGCTGTTGGCGTCTTTTCTTAAATTAATTTGTTTCCTGCTATCTAAAAGCTTAAAAGTGGTCGATTTCGACTACTTTAAGCCTTGTGGTAAAAATCCCTGTACGACTGATAGCTTCTAAGCCGTTTATTTGCTACAAACTTGTCTCCATAAGTCTCATTAAACACGGATTCAAGTGTTTTGAAGTCAAATGGTTTAAGCAATCCATTCGTACACTCATAAGCATATGCTCTGCTGTATATACCAGACCAGTAAATCTTATCAAGCTGGAACTTTATCCCGCCATCGCAAATCTGACTAAAACGTGTAATCATCGTTCTTAGCGTCTTTACATCAAGATGGTCAGCTTTGCTTGTGCGAAGGAGATATTTTGACGGAACGTATTTATGTGTAATCAACCCTCTTGCTTGCTGCTGGAACCCTTCAGCCTCCGAGTATTCTTTAAGGAAGTCTAACACGGAATCTGGTATAAATACTGTCTTTCCGTTTACCATTACTCCGGCAGCGGTTAGCCCGTCTTTTTCAATGTTACAGGCGTCTTCCGGCTTTATCCCAAACCAACTAAGGTACATAGCAGCAACCACAGTGTCAAATCTGGTATCATCCGCGCATTCTGCCATAAGAATTGTGTCTTCTACAGCTTCTCTGAGGGCGTCGAAGCTTTTGAAGTATTCGCGTGAGTACCTGTCATCAAATGATATATCCTCATACCGAATCTGATTAAGAGTTT
>JAQUYY010000236.1 GCA_028691575.1 Candidatus Gastranaerophilales bacterium | reverse complement strand
AATCAAGAGATTAAAAAACAAAATATTTATTCGTCTTTACCTGCCAAAAACCCTGTTTTTGCAGGGAATTTTGGCGAAAATAACAATCCTGTTCTTGATAATAATTTAAAATCAGATATTGTTGAGATTAAAAATCAGCAAAAAACTTTTGCTCAAGCTGTTGATACATTGGATGAAAAAATCTCTAAAACTGTTGCATCAAGTGCGTTAGGCTCATTTGCTCCGACAAGAAGGCTTCAAAGTGCTGTTAGCGACATCGAAAAAGGCGATATTGCAAGAGGTGTAGGTATTATGACACTTGCTGCCGCTAATTTGCCTCAGGATATAGAAGATGTCAGAGTTGCCGTAAATTGCACTAAAGGAAATCCTTTTTCCTATGATTACAAGGCTTACCAGCATCCGTTCTCGTTTTTCAGGGGAACTCTGTTTGAAAAAGCCCTAAAACCATTGGTGAATAAAAATCCAGCCTTACTCTCAAAAATAAATAATTTTGACAAATCAATATTTGAAACACAATTTGGTGAAAAAATTCAGGAAAAATTAAATATCGACATAAAAGAGTTAAATTTTGATAAAAAATTTGTTGATAATTTTGGAAAAGAAATTCCAATATTCAAATTAAAAGGAACAAAATTCGGAAAACTTATCGGCGATGCAATGTTGAGAACTCCAAAATTGAGTGTCTATGCTCTGGCATTGCTGGAATTGCCGGCTATAATAAAATCTTTTTCTTCTGATGATGATAAAATTGAAAACGGAACAAAACAAACTGTAAAATCAACAGTAAAAGTAGGTTCAATTACTGCAGGCATGGGATTAGTCGGTGCAAAATTGGCTAAAAAATCCCCGATACTTGGATTAATCGGCATGGGCTTGGGTGCAACCATCGGCGGATTTGCTTCTAATGAATTTAGCAATTTTATTGATAAAGTTTAATTTGCCATTAAACTTTGGATTGCTTTTTCATTGAGTATGTTATTCTTTATATAGTCAGCCCAAATGTTATTTTTATCATTGGCCGCAGATTTTAATAATATTGCATCATCCTTTGTTGGTTTTAAAAGACCACTTGCTAATCCTGTTGCTACATCATATAATTTATACCCTGAGCGTTTGTTTTTTAGTGCATCAGTTACTATTTTACTGGCTTGCCCGAAAGACAATTCAAGAGTATCCTTTGCATCGCCACGTAAAGGAACACTGGTTGCAACAGTTTTGTTTGGTTTTGTGCTGTTAATTTTTTGAGTTTGGACTGAATTAATTTTCATCTTTTTAACCCTTATTTATTAACACTTATTACTTTTAAGCAAAAACATAAAACGAATTGCCATTTTGGAGTAAATTATAAAACAAATTTTAACATTTGACAATCAACAGTTTGTTGTGTAGTTAAAATAAACTTATCGTTTTTTTGAAGCATGTTTTTTTTGAATTTCATTATTATAATATGTAATAATAAAACTATGTGACAAAAATAGTTGAGGATTTATGAAAAGAATAGCTGTATCAATGCTTATAGCATTTATGGGGTTTGCCCCTGCAATTTGTGCAGAACAAAATATGACATCTGCAGTTTACAAAAAAACTTATGAAAAAGTAACAAAAGACAATCAGTTAATTAATGCTCTAGAAGCAATGAAGGGAACATCGGGAGAGTTTTCAAGAAAAGCAATTCTTGGCGAAAATTTATCTCATAAGCCGATGAAAGTAATGTTTAAAAATTTAGGCAGTATTTCGGCATTGTATGCGAATTATGATGCTTTAGGATGGAAAAAAGGCGATCAGCTTTATATTTATATAAACCAAAAGCACATGAATGCTCCTGCGGAAGCATTAGCAAGTTTATTAAGTCATGAAGCCATGCATCAGGATGAATATAACTCTATAAATGAGGAAACTTATGCATGGACAATGGAAGCACAAGTTTGGACTGAATTTAGACGCAAAAATCCTAATTTGGAAAAAAATATTCAAAGCGATCTTGTTCAAAGAGAAAATACTCTTTCTGAAATGTTTAAAAATGCAAATTATACTTCAAAGTACATAAGAAACACCGTTTCTTCAAACCCCGGATATCAGGATTTGCCGCCAACATCACCCGGCTTTGAAAATGTGAAGTAGGAATTTAAGAATCTATTATTTTGCCTTGAAAAATATTTACAATCTGTTTTGTAGAATCAGAAAGTCCAACTGTGCTTAAATTTGAACTGCTTTTTTCTTTTACTGGTTCTGCTTCTTCTTTGGATTCTTGCAAAATAATTTCCTGCGATATTTGAATCGGCACGGAAGTTGTCTTTGCAACGGCTGTTTCCGGTTGTTTTTTGACAATAGTTTCATTTGCAAGGCTTTGAATTGTATTTTTTTTAGTCTCTAAAATCGGAGTCGAAGATGAATTTTTCCTGATTTTCTCATCATCTGCCATTGGAGTTCTGATAATAATTCTTGGAACTTTACCAAAAAGATTGCTTACGGCTTTTTCTAATGCTTCCATTTTTTCTTTATCTTGCTGAGTTTGTTTTACAAAAGTATCATTTGCAAAAGTAATTATAATTTTTTCAGAATCAATTTCAACAGGCTTTGACAAATCTCTAAAAAAGCACATAATTGTAGTTTTTATAGCATTTAATTCTTTTAAAACCTCTTTCCAATTGGCTTCCAGATTTCCTGTCAAATAATTAACCCCACTAACCATTGGTTCTAAAGGTTTAATTTCTTCAACAACAGTGGTTTTTTTTGAACCGGTTGGTTCTGGGTTTTTTTCTTGCAATGGTTTGGCTTGCTGGATTTCTTCCATTTTTGGTGCAGCCTGTTGCAAAATAGGCTTGCTTACAACAGAAGAAACAGTCTTAATTTGGCTTGGCACAGCAGAAATATTCCCGCTTGCCAATTTTTCCTCTAAATTAAGAACCCTTTGCTCTAAATCCTTTATTAGTTGAATATCCTGTCTAAAACAAATACTAATCAACGCCACTTCAAGCCATAAATGCTGGGTTGTAGTTGTTTTTAATATTTTTTCAGCTTCTGCTAATTTTTCAACAATTTGCGCCAGTTCAATAACCTCAAAATGCTCTGACTGTGCTTTTAGGTCATTATGTATAAATTCTGAAACATCAAGCAAATTAATTACATCCTCAATTTTTTGAGCTGTTTTTATAATCATCATATTTCTAAAATAACTTATAAGTTCTCTTAGAACGGAAGACGGTTCATTTCCTGATTGTAAAATCTCTGAAATCAAGGTTAAAATACCATCTGAATCCTTTTTTGCAATAGCGTCGCCTAATTTGACAAGCTGATCTTCAGAAATGCTTCCTAAAAGTGAAAAGATCGG
>JAQUYY010000235.1 GCA_028691575.1 Candidatus Gastranaerophilales bacterium | reverse complement strand
AACGGGCTATGGTCTATTGTAGAATTTATGCATGTAAAACCGGGTAAAGGCTCTGCTTTTGTAAGAACAAAGCTAAAAAACGTAGAATCAGGAAACGTTAATGAAAAAACATTTAGAGCCGGAGAAAAAGTTAAACGTGCAATTCTTGATAAAAGAGACATGCAATATTTGTATAAAGCTGATCAGGATTTTATTTTCATGGATAATGAAACATATGACCAAATATCTTTAACAGCAGCGCAAATTGGTGATGGTGTTAAGTATTTAAAGGAAAATACAGATATTCAAATACTAAAACATGGCGATAAAATTATCGGAATCGACCTTCCGAATTTTGTCGAGCTTGAAATTGTCGATACTCCTCCCGGAGAAAAAGGCAATACTGCGCAAGGTGGTACAAAGCCTGCAACATTAGAGACAGGTGCTATTGTCAATGTACCTTTCTTCATAAATAACGGCGATAAAATAAGAGTTGATACAAGAACTAATTCATATCTTGACAGAGTTTAGAAAAATAGGAAATACGGCGATGAAATTTGATTTAGAGTATATTAAAAAATTAGCTGAAATTGTAAAATGTAATGAATTAACAGAAATTACGCTAGAAGATGGTGAAAAAGCAATTACAGTAAGAAAAGAACAAGAAATCATAGCTGCTGCACCTGCAGTTGCTCAACCAACAGTACCTGCTATTCAGCAAACCGCTTCTGCTAAAGTTGAAGTACCTTCAAAAGAAGAAAAAACCGTTTCTAAAGGTACGCCGATAATTTCGCCAATGGTAGGCACATTCTATGCTTCTCCATCACCAGGATCAGAGCCATTTGTAAAAGTCGGGCAAATTGTTAATCAAGGTCAAACTGTTTGTATACTAGAAGCTATGAAACTTATGAACGAAATTGAAGCAGAAGTTTCAGGTAAAATTATTGAAATATGTGTTAAAGATGGTGATCCTATTGAATTTGCTCAAGTATTAATGTATGTCGAGTAAAAACTGTTTCAAGTGAATTTTTTAACTTAAATTGATAAAATGTGTTTACGTTTTATCGAAAATTAAAGTATTTTAATATAAGATATTATTAAAGCTGAATAAATTAGAGGTAAATTTTTAATGATAAAAAAAGTATTAATAGCCAATAGAGGTGAGATAGCCGTAAGGATTATCAGAGCGTGTAAAGAACTTGGGATATCTACAGTAGCTGTATATTCTCAAGCCGATGAGGATTCGTTGCATGTAAGTCTTGCTGATGAAGCATATTGCATAGGTCCTGCTCAATCTTCAAAAAGTTATTTGCACATTCCTAATATTATCAGTACAGCTCTAATGGCAGGTGTTGATGCAATTCACCCCGGATATGGTTTTATGGCTGAAAATGCTAATTTTGTCGATATTTGTACAGCTCATCAAATTAAATTTATCGGACCATCTGCAGACAGCATAAGGCAAATGGGTGATAAAGCTACTGCTAAAAAGACCATGATTGATAATAAAGTTCCTGTCACTCCGGGATTAGGCATAGTTTCTGATGTTAAAGAAATTGAATCCTGGGTTGAAAAAGTGGGATATCCGATAATTATCAAGGCAACAGCAGGTGGCGGCGGCAAAGGTATGAGAATTGTTCGCAAAGCCGGCGAATTAAAAGATATGATGAACCTTGCACAGACTGAAGCCGGTACGGCTTTTGGCAATAGTGATGTATATGTTGAAAAATTTCTTGAAAATCCAAGGCATATAGAAGTTCAAATTATGGCAGACAGTTACGGAAATGTTGTTCATTTAGGTGAAAGAGACTGCAGTATTCAAAGAAGACATCAAAAACTTCTTGAAGAAGCTCCATCACCTGCTATTACAGAAACTGTCAGAGAAAAAATGGGACAAGCTGCTGTAAATGCAGCAAAAGCTATAAACTACGAAGGTGCTGGAACTATTGAATTTTTGCTTAACAATGACGGGAATTTCTATTTTATGGAAATGAATACAAGAATTCAGGTCGAGCATTGTGTTACAGAAATGATTTCAAGTGTAGATCTTGTTAAAGAGCAACTTCTTGTAGCATCCGGCGAAAAACTTTCATTCAGCCAAAGAGATATTAATTTGAAAGGTCATGCAATCGAATGTCGTATTAACGCAGAAGATGCCGACAAAAATTTTATGCCATGTCCCGGAACAATTGATGGCTATATTACTCCGGGAGGTCCCGGGGTTAGAGTAGACAGTCATATGTATTCAAATTACAGAATCCCTCCTTATTATGATTCTATGGTGGCAAAGCTCATTTGTTGGGGTAAAGATAGGGAAGAAGCCCGTCTCCGTATGCTAAGAGCATTGGATGAATACGCAATAACCGGAATAAAAACGACTATTCCTTTCCACCAAAGAATTTTAACTAACGAACAATTTATAAAAGGTGATTTCAATACAGGTTTTATTGAAGAACATATGAATAAAAAAGAACTGGAATTAGTAAAATAAAATAACAAAAAGGCGATAAACATTATCGCTTTTTTATTTTGGATATTTTTATGAATATAACCGGCGGACAATACAAAGGACATAAAATTTATACTCTAAAAACTGATGTTGTAAGACCTACTTCATCAAAAGTCAGGGCAAGTATTTTCGATGTTTTAAAAGGACTTTTGGGCAATTTTGAAGAAATCAAAATGCTGGATTTGTTTGCGGGCAGTGGAATTATGGGAATAGAAGGGCTTTCGAGAAGTTTTAAAGAAATATTTTTCATTGATAAAAATCCTAAATCTATTAAAATTATTAAAGAAAATTTATCTAAATATAGAAATAATTTTACGGTTATAAATCAAGATGCGTTTAAATTCTTAGGTACATATAAAAATCAATTTGATTTAATTTTTATAGATCCCCCATATTTTGAAAATTTATACCCTAAAATATTAGAAAAAATTTCAAAAAACAATATTCTTTCAAAAGATGGAATTATTGTTATAGAGCGAGATGTCAATATCGATATAAATAAGGAAATTGAAGCAAATTCTTTTAATTTAATTAAAACTAAAAAATATGGAAATACTTGCATTGACTACTTAATAGTAAAATTGTAACAAATTGCAATTTTACAAGAAATACATTATAATTTTTTAAAAGAATTATATATATTTTACAAGGATAATTTATGAATAAATCACATAAAATGGGGTTCACGCTGGCAGAAGCGGATTGTGAGCAGAGGCTGAAACTTGCAGGTTCGGGGCGTGACCCGAAGCAGGCAAGTGTAACGCCGTTTAACGCGAGCAACCAAGAAAAGCGAAACCGAGCTGAAGCTAATAAAAATATTTGTGGCGGCGTGTACGGCAAAAATGTTTTTTGTG
>JAQUYY010000014.1 GCA_028691575.1 Candidatus Gastranaerophilales bacterium | reverse complement strand
ATATTATTATGTTTTAACAATAGGGGGATTGTGTTTTGTTAACCAAATACGAAAAAGACAAAAATTTGCGTTTTGTTGTCCCTGAAAATCAAGGCATTTCAGAATCAATTACTCAAAGTTGGACGGATCAAGCCATTATTTGCTATAAAAACGGTTGTAATTGCACAGAATGTTCAATAGGTAAAGGAAATTACTCATTTGTTTGTCAAATGCCAAAAGTTATCCAAATATTGATAAAAAAATTTGGAGAACCCGATGAAAACAGGTCTAATAAATTATTAGCTTAATTTTCTTCTGACAAAATCCATAACGGCAGAAGTTAGTTCACTGTTGTTATTATTGTTGTTTTTAACTGATTTATTATTTTTTATTAATTTATTTTTGTTAGTTTTGATTTTTATTACTATAACTGCAAACGAGAGAATAAATACCAAAACTAATAACAAAGGCTTCAACATTTTTATAATAATTTCTTTAAAGGAATAAAATTCAGCCTTTTTTGATTCTGATTTTACATTAAATTTATTCTTATCAGGTTTTACGTCGTTTATATTTTTATTATCAGCTGTAGCTTTTAAAGAAATATTTTTTTGTTCAATAATTTCTTTTTTTATGCCAACATCAGGCTGATCTGCAACAGCTTGATTAACAATACCTGTTTGTAATGTTAAAATCAGTAAAATAAGAATAAACTTTTTCATATTATTCTTCCTCTTTTTTTACAATCCTTTTTCTGGGTGCTCGTCTTGGTTTTGAAACAGATGATGTTCCGGTTGTTCTCGTGGTACGTCTTCTGGGTTTTTCTGTTTCTACTGTTTCTTCTTGAGTTACAACTGTTTGTTTAGGTTCTTCAATTTGTTTGACTTGTTCGATCGGCTGTTTTATTTCAACAGTTTTAGGTGCTACTGCTTCCATTTTACCATATCGTTTTTCTGATTCACTTAAAACAGTAAAAACATCTGCATTGTAATTAGGGTAGAACCTGGTTCCGACTAAAGCTGCCGGAACATGGGCAAATCTTATTATATCTGAGAAATTAGGCATAAATTTATTTTCCGCCAAAATATTTTTTGTAACACTTGCATTTATTTGACGAACATTTAATTCCTTAGTTATTACAGGTTTTGGCATTAATAAAGAAGCATTTAACGACGGTGAGGTTTGAATTTTTCTATTAATCTGCACAGTTTGTCTTTGAGGTGATTCTTTTTGCTGAATATTATTTTTAAGCTGTTTGGGAGTTAATTTCATTTTTGATGCCTTAACTCTCATTTCAGCTTCTTTGTTAGAAGTTGCAAAGTTGAATTCTTCAAGCAGCAAGCCTGTTCCATTACAGTGAGGGCAAGTTTTTGTGAATATTTCTGATAAACTTTGTCCTTGTCTGTGTCTTGTCAATTCCACCAAGCCCAAATCTGATAATTGACCGACCTGAGGCTTTGATTTATCAGGCTCAAGCGCATTTTCAAATGATTCCAAAACAGTTAATTTATCCGCTTTAACTTCCATATCGATAAAGTCGACAATTATCATTCCACCGATATTACGCAGTCTTAATTGTCTTGCTATTTCATTTGCTGCTTCTAAATTCGTTTTTCTGATAGTTTCAGCCTGAGTTGCCGAACTGACAAATTTACCGCTATTAACGTCAACAACCGTTAATGCTTCGGTTGTTTGAATAAATAGATAACCGCCACTTGGTAAATTAACTTTTGTTTGCAAAGCTGTTCTTATTTCTTTGTCAATTCCCGTAGCGATAAGCATAGGCTCAGAGCCTTTATACATTGTCAAAGTCAAGTTTTTATTCATATTCCATGCCTGCAAAAGCTGGCTTGCTCTATGATACGCAAATGATGTATCAATAATAATTTCATTAACATCTTCGGTACAAGCTTCTCTAATTACTTTATAAAGAAGGTCTTGATCTCTATAAATCAAGCTTGGAGCATCATATGTGTCCATTGCCGTAATAACGGTATTCCATTTTTCTAATAAAAATTCTAAATCTTCCTGAATTTCTGTTTCAGATTGATTTTCAGCTTCCGTTCTTATAATGATGCCTAAACCAGCGGGTTTCAAAAGACTAACGATGGATTTTAGCCTATTTCTTTCCTTTGAAGAATCAATTTTTCTGCTTACGCTAATACCTTTTTCCTCGGGCATTAAGACTAAAAATCTTCCGGGCAAGCTGATTAATGTTGTTAATCTTGGTCCTTTATGACCTGTAGGTTCTTTTACAACTTGAACCAATAAACTTTGTTTCGGCTTTAATTTATCTTTCAGATCACCTTTGCCGATAACGTCAGAAGCGTGAAGAAATCCCATTTTTTCATATCCGACATTTACGAATCCAGCATCAATACTAGGTAAAATGTTTTCTACTCTGCCGATATAAATATCATTTAATAAAACATCTCCTTTGTTGATAAAAAATTCACTAACTTTTTTGTCTTCAATAACAGCCGCAATGTTGTCACGTTCTGAAATAACGATACTTTTTTCCATTTAAAATCTTTCCTCATTAAACATATAAAAACCTATAATAATTCTTTAAAATCATTATCCAAGAGCTGTTCTCTTGTGATTAACCATTTAGTATTCGGAAAAATGCAGTTCAAAAAAGCATCTGGTCGAAGTGAAGGAACTTCTTTTGAGTCACCTTCAGCATGTTGACCTGCTTTTAGAATAAAATGCAGTTTCCCATTTTGATATTTTATGGAATAAACAGAATTTTTAACATTAACAACTCTGGTTTTTCCTTTTTTGCCTATTTTTTCAATTGTAAAATCTTCTTTTTGCTCAAAATCATTTATAACAGCTTCAATTTCAGAAGAATTAAGAAAAGTAATCGGGTTTGCAATATAAACAGCCCAATTAAGGCTTCTGTCAACTGATTTTGTTGATGAATCAATTTTTACCACTTTTAAAATTTGAGCATTTTGTGGCAAATTATCATTCAATTTTTCTTTTAATAAATCTGTGTTCATGTTTTCAGTCAGTTCTAAATCTATGTATTCGCAAACACTTTCTACAAACAGCGGTAATGCTATGCCCAGCGATATTTTAGGTGAAGGATTAAAGCCTTGTGAATATGCAAATTTTAATTGAGCCTTTCGTGCTGCCTTGTAAAATAAACTTTGAAAATCTAAGTGCGATATAAACTTCAATTCGTCTTTTTTGAGAAGTTTTAATCTATACTTATAAGTCACATCCATATTTTTTAAATCGAGGATTTTTTCTGGTTTTTTCGAAATAACTAATGGTTTTGACTTAATATCGGGTTTTGTTTTTAAATTTTTACAAACACCGCATTTTGCACAAGTTTCGTCGCATGGTACGGTTGTTTTGTTAAGTGTTGAGATATTGTACTCATTTTTGAGCCAATTTTTTTCAACTCCTACATTAATTATATCCCAGGGTAAATTTTTGTCTAGTCCCAATTTTTCTGTAGCAAGTTTTTCAAAATTTATTTCACATAATTCTGCTGATTTATACCAAATTTCCTTATTAAAATGCTCCTCCCAAGCATCAAGGTATGAACCCATTTTCCAGGCTGTTTCTAAAACTTTATTTAAAGTTCTGTCACCTCTTGAAAATACGGTTTCTAACTGACATAAGAAACTATCGTGAAAATTTAGTCTAATTCCTCTGATTTTTCTTGCATTTTCTTTTAAATATCTAATTTTTTTGTTAATGGTATCCAAAGAATCTTGAGAACACCACTGAAAGGGAGTAAAAGGTTTTGGAACAAAAATTGACATTGTGCAAGTTATGTCTAAAAAATGCTTTAAATTAAATTCACGTCTTATATCTAAACTTTGATTTTTGATTTTTTGCAATAGGTTCAAAATCCCGTCCAAATCCTCATAAGTTTCCGTAGGAAGCCCTATCATAAAGTACAATTTAACCTTTTTCCAACCTGCTTTATAAGCCGAAAATACCGCATTCAAAATATGCTCTTCTGTTAAATTTTTATTAATTGCATCTCTAAGCCTTTGAGTACCTGCTTCAGGCGCAAGTGTTATGGTGCTTTTCCTAACGGATTGTACCTGTTCAGCTAGTTCCGGGTCAAAAATATCTGCTCTTTGGCTTGGAAGAGAAATTGACGTATAATTTTGGCTATGTTGATTATTTAATTCGCATACAAGAGTTTTAATATCTTTATAATCACTAGAAGATAATGATAGCAAGGAATATTCTTCATAACCCGTATTCTTCAAAACTTCATCAGTTAAATTTAAAATTTTCTCTGGAGATTTTTCTCTTACGGGCAAATTCACAAAACAAGACTGGCAAAAACGACACATTCTTGCACATCCTCGTCTTATTTCAATTACGGCTCTGTCATGAACTGCTGATGCATAAGGAACAGGAAATTTTACCGGATAGCTGTCAATTTCAAGAGAAGAAATCCTTTTTTCGATAAAATTAGCAAATCTCTCATCAACAGGTTGTGAAATTCCATCTTTAACCTCATAGAATTGAGGTACGTAGATGCCTTTTAGTTTTGCTAATTCAATTAAAGTTTCTTTTTTTGAAAGTTGTGCATTTTTGCAAGTTTTTATACATTCTAAAATTTCGATTAAAACTTCTTCCCCATCGCCGACTATAAATACATCAATAAAATCTGCTATAGGCTCCGGATTGTAGCTTCCGGGACCTCCTGCAATTATTAAAGGATGTTTTTCGTTTCTGTCTATCGATTTAACGGGAATTTTTGACAAATCAAGCATAGCAAGGATTGTAGGGTAACTTAGTTCATATTGCAGCGAAAAAGCAATAATATCAAATTCAATAAGCGGTTTAAAACTCTCTACACAATATAAAGGCAGATTATTCTCTTCTAATTTCTTCTTGAAATCAATAGCAGGAGCATATACCCTGTCTGCAAGGAAATTTTCGTTTTTATATTCATTGATTAAATTATACAAAAGCCTGTGCCCAAGGTTTGATACACCGATTTCATACAAATCATGAAACGCAATAGCAGTCTTAACTTTGGCATCTTCCCAAATTTTATTTGCACAGCCAATTTCTTTGCCGATATACCTGGAGGGCTTATTTACATCGTATAAAATTTCAGTAATTTTACTTCTTAATTCCAAAGAATTGTCAACCAATTCCATTTATTTTCCTTTTCTTTTAATAATTATAATTATCCGACAGCTATTCAAAAATTTATGCCAATCCATGCGGATAATATTTTTCTATTTCAATAATTTTGTTTGAATTTTCACCTGTCGTATAAGGCAGAAGAAACTCCATTAACTTTTCACCCGTAACATTGTAGTTATAAATATGATAACTATCTTCCTCTTTCACCATTACTCTAATTATATAATGAAAACTTTTTGAACGTTCAACAAGTTTATTTCCGTCAAATTTTTTGCCGTGATTATCATGTTTAATTTTAACATAACCATAACCTTCATCAGATTGCAACATTTTGCCTTCGTTATGTTTATTAAAAATTTTTACTATTTTTGTTTCATTATCATCTGTCATAATTAATCCAGTTTGTTAATAATATCTGTTGTTATTGTATATTAATTTTAAAAACATGGATAAATTATAAAATTTTCTTAATATATTTACTCGTAAAGATATTTTGCAGAACAGCCATGACCATAATTATCTGATGCTGTTGAGCCGTCTACACAAGTTGTTGAAGGATCATAAGCCCCTCTTGCTCCCCAAGGAATAAACGCATTTGAAGTTATACTTCCTCCAAAAATATCTTTTCCAAATGTGTTTGGTTTTTTGAATCCGTTTACATCAATATGAACATATCCGCATCTTGTATAATCACCTTTTGGAGCACTGCAATCCGATTTAACAATATAAAAATACATTAAACTACCATTATTCAATATTAATCCAGGAGCAATTGCATCATTTATACCTGTACCATTTAAATAATACCAACAGTTTGCTCCTTCATGCCAACAACCTTCTTCACTTGCACCCGTTCCCGTTCCTCCATAAGTTGAAGTCCCAGAACAATCTTTTATAATATTGAGTTTTGATGCATATGCATTTTTAAAATCTTCAGTACCTGCTACATCTCCAGAAAAAGCGCCTGCCAAGGTTCCACCGTTGTCAACAACTATTAATTGTGTGGCTTGAGACAAATCAGAATATTGTTTTTTCCACGCTGCTTTTAATTCTGCATCGCTTGTTGTGCCAAATAACATCGGCGTAACAATAGAAGCAATTATTCCTATTATTGCAATCACTATCAATGTTTCAGCTAGAGTAAAACCTTTTTGGCTTGTCTTATTTTTCATTATTGTATACCTTTCTTAATTGCATTTAACCACTAAAAATCAGGTTTTCCATTCATTTTCTTTATTTTTACCTGCAAACAAAAATAAAGAAAACGAACCAAAAGAAACAAAAACCCTGCTAATCTCTCTAACGAAGTCCTATTATAGCATTTAGCCATTCTGGCTCTACCATTGCCAAAGGCTCTATCGTAATTATTTTGTAAAAGTATTTATCTCTTTTTTTGTTTTTCCTATTATAGAAATTATTTAAAGACAAGTCAAATGATTATCATTATTTTTTATTAACCTTATAATTTATTATTTTACAAAAACCTATCATCTGTTAAAATAATAATAACAATGAAAGGCTCTTTAATGAAATTAGCGGTATTTGATTTTGATTCAACATTAATGGACGGAGAAACCATTGATTTTCTCGCTGAAGAATTAGACATTCAACAAGAAGTTGCTCTAATTACCGAGCAAGCTATGCAAGGAAAATTGGATTTTTTTGAAAGTTTAACTACCAGAGTAAATCTTTTAAAAGGTTTAGAAAAGTATAAAGTTGATAAAATTTGTCAAAATTTGCCTTATGTAGATGGAGCAAAAGAAACAATTACAGAACTTAAAAAAGCAGGAATTAAGGTTATTTGCTTTAGCGGCGGGTTTAAAAACGCAACGTCTTTTGCAAAAAATATTTTAGGTTACGATGCGGATTTTTCCAATATTCTTCACTCTAAAAATGAAATTTTAACCGGACAAGTCGGCGGAGAAATGATGTTTAATTACAGCAAAGGCGAAATGCTTATTAAACTTCAGAATATGCTCGGCATTACTAAAGCAGAAACAATGGTAGTAGGCGATGGAGCAAATGATTTAAGCATGTTTCCTTATGCTGATACAAAAGTAGCTTTTTGTGCAAAACAAATATTAAAAGAAAAAGCTAATATTGTTATAGAAAAAAAAGACCTTACAATTATTTTAAACAAAATTCAATTAACTTAATATCTGACCATTATGTTAATTGAAATATGACCATGCTCTTGTTATAAATTTGTAAACTATGCTAAAATATTAACTAAGGAGAAATCAATGGTTAGAAAAGCAATGATAATGGCAGCAGGAGTCGGCTCAAGACTTGAGCCTCTTACACAAGTAATCCCAAAGCCTCTTATACCGATTGCTAATATTTCAGTTATGGAAATATTGTTAAAGAAATTGTATTCAGACGGAATAAAAGAAATAATTGCAAATACATATTGTTTAGCAGAACAAATACATAATGAATTTTCCGAGAACAATTTCGGGGTTAATTTTAATTATATTCAAGAAAAAGAACTTTCCGGAACAGCCGGTGGAGTTAAAAAATGTCAGCAGTTTTTTGACGGTGAAAAAACTTTTCTTGTAATGAGTGCTGATGGTCTAACCGGGGCAAACTTGAAAGAAATTATCCAGTCGCATAAAAAAAGCGGCGCAATAGCTACTATGGGTTTAAAAGAAATTCCGGTAAAAGAAGTCAGTCATTTTGGTGTGGTTGTAACTGATGAAAAAAACAGAGTGATTGAATTTCAGGAAAAACCGTCTATTGCAGAAGCCAAAAGCAATCTTGTGAACACAGGAATTTATGTTTTTGAAAAAGAAATTTTTGATTATATCCCTGCTGATACTTTTTATGATTTTGCCAGAAACGTTTTCCCTGCATTAATGGATAATAATGAAACCATTAATACTTTTGTTATAAAAGAATATTGGAGTGATATTGGCACAATAGAACAGTACAAACAATCATCTTGGGATGTATTAAATGGTCTTGTCAATATCGGAATTGATTTTGCTCCCAATCAAAATGTTTTCATCGGTGAAAATTGTACCATTGAAAACGGCGTCAAATTCGAAGGTTATGCAGTAATAGGAAATAATTGCACATTAAAAAAAGGCTGCAAAATCAAAAATTCTATTCTTTGGGATAATGTTACGGTTAAAAATGATGTAATTATTGGTGATAGCGTAATTTCGGATAATAACATTATTGAAAATAATAAACAAAGCGAAATAATCGGACAAATTTTTTCAAAAGTGTAGAAACTTATTCGAAACAATTATCTTTTTGTAACGTCTTTTTTGTCATTCGATAGAAAATTTAATAAACTTACTATTATGATTTGATTTTGATATAATTTTTTTATCGAGAGAAAAGAGGGCTGATAAATGAAACAAGATTTAAACTATGATTTGGTAATAATGGGTGGCGGACCTGCCGGACTTTCAGCGGGAATTTATGCTGCAAGAGGCGCTGTTAAAACTGCAATAATAGATACAAATATGACAGGTGGACAGGTCTCAAATACACTTGAGCTCGAAAATTATCCCGGATTTCCTATAATCGGCGGTTTCGATTTGATGGAAAAATTTGAAGAACATGCCGATAAATTTGGCGTAAAAAAGCACATTATGCAGGAAATACAATCAATAAATTTAAAAAATGATGTCAAAATCATTGAAACTGCTGAATTATTTGTAAAAACCAAGTCGGTTATTCTTGCAACAGGTGCTAAACCTCAGAAATTAGGCATTCCGGGCGAAGAAAAATTTGCAGGAAGAGGCGTTAGCTATTGTGCAGTTTGTGATGGCGCATTTTTTAGAGATAAAATTGTTACCGTCGTTGGCGGTGGCAATGCTGCTGTTGAAGAAGCATTATACCTTACAAAATTTGCTTCAAAAGTAAATATAGTCCATAGAAGAAGCGAACTAAGAGCCGATAAAATCATTCAAGAGCGTGCTTTTAATAATAATAAAATTAATTTTATCTGGGATAGTGTTGCAGTTGAAATTAAAGGCGAAAATAATGTTCAAACATTTATTATCAAGAATGTAAAAACGAATGAACTAACCGAAATTCAGACAGACGGTGTGTTTCCGTACATAGGTTTTAATCCGAATACAGAAATGTTTGCAAATGATATTAAGTTGGATTCAAAAGGATTTATCGAAGCTAACATGAACCTTGAAACTAACTTAAAAGGCGTATTTGTAGCAGGTGATGTTAGAGTTACACCGTTAAGACAGGTAATAACAGCTGCTGCAGATGGTGCAGTTTCAGCAACTAACGCAATTAAATACATTGAAGAATTAGAAATTGCTACAGTTTAGATTTGATAGATTAAGAAATTTACCAACAAACAAAACGAAAATTGTCAATAAAAAAACAGTAATTAGGCACAAAATTCTAATGCTAGCCGGATAAAAGTTATGGTTTTTGATATTAGCTTTTTAATATTAATAGTTGTTTAAACTTATTAGAAATGCTTTTTATGATAATCTTTCAAAATTTTCTTTATAAAAATCGACATAATTATTTAACAAAATAGCTTCTCTTGCATTTTCCATCAACTTTACAAGGAAATGAATATTATGTATTGTCATCAATATTCCTGCCGTTGCTTCTTTTGCCCTAAAAAGATGTCTAATATATGCTTTTGAATGGTTTTGACAAGCATAGCAGGTACAACCTTCTTCCAATGGAGTAAAATCTTCTTCAAATTCTTTAATTTTAATATTTTTTCTGCCGAATTTCGTAAAAAAACTTCCATGACGAGCAATTCTTGACGGCATAACACAATCAAACATATCAATTCCTCTGAGAACACCGTCGAGAAGGTCTTCCGGTGTTCCAACACCCATTAAATATCTTGGTCTATCTTCAGGAAGTAGAGGTGCTGTTATCTCTACAATATGGTTTTTAATTTCCGTTGGCTCGCCAACACTTACTCCACCAATTGCCACACCAACCGAATCAATTGATGATATGACGTTTGCGCATTCTTTTCTCAAATCATCAAAAAAAGCGCCCTGAACTATCGGAAATAATGTTTGATGAGCATTTTTTTGAACTTTTATACATTTTTCCAACCATCGATGCGTTCTATCCATAGCTTTTACAACATCCTTGTATTCACAAGGATATGGCGCACATTCATCAAAAGCCATAATTATATCTGCACCAAGCGAGTTTTGAATTTCCATCGATTTTTCAGGACTGATAAAGTGTTTTGTACCTGTTTTTGGATCACAAAACTCAACTCCGTTTTCTGTTATTTTCCTTAAATTCGATAAACTAAACACCTGAAAACCGCCCGAATCAGTTAAAATCGGTTTATTCCAGTTCATCCACTTATGCAGTCCTCCTGCTTTTTCAACAAGTTTATGTCCCGGTCTTAAATATAAATGGTATGAATTAGATAAAACAATCTGAGCGTTTGTTTCATACAAATGATGTCCCGTCATCATTTTAACGGCAGAATTTGTCCCAACAGGCATAAAGACAGGAGTTTTAATTTCTCCATGAGGTGTATTCAAAACTCCTGCTCTTGCTCTTGAATTATTATCAGTATTTTTTAGACTAAAACTAAATTTAGACATTATTCTCAAATTTTGATTGTGAAATCCATTTTCTTGTATCTCTATGCCAGCTTGTTGCCAGTTCTGATTCTTCAAAGAATATTGCTATTTCTCTTTCTGCACTTTCAACACTATCTGAGCCATGGACAACATTTCTTTCCATTATTTGGGCATAATCGCCACGGATAGTACCGGCGTTAGCTTGTCGAGGATCTGTGACGCCCATTAAATGTCTTGATTGCTCAACTACATCAATGCCTTTTAAAACCATCGCAACAATTGGTCCGCTTGTAATAAAACTAATTAAGTTATCAAAAAAAGGCTTGCCTACATGTTCTGCATAATGTTTTTTTGCCGTTGCTTCATCAACTTGCATCATTTTTAAACCGATAATTTTAAATCCTTTTCTTTCAAATCTTTTGATGATTTCTCCAATAAGTCCTCTTTGAACCGCATCAGGCTTAACTGCAACAAAAGTTCTCTCCATTTTTCTGTCCATGATATCCTCCAGGGTAATTTTATACTTTATTTATTACACCATAAAATAACTATTCTTACAAGGAATCTTCCATTTTTTCCCTTGTTTTTATAATTAATTCTAAATTATTTCTAGCCTCTTCATGAAGAGGATTTAGTTCCAATACTTTTTTATAATATTCTTCCGCATCTTTTGGTTGTTTTAAATATTCATATACTATTGCTAAATTATAATAAGCTTCTTCATATCCCGGCTCAACTTCAATCGCAGCTTGTAAATGTTTTATTGCTTTATCGAACATTTGCTGAAGTCCGTAAACTACTCCGAGAGAAGTTAGTGCCTTATAGTTATTCGGGTTTTTCTTTGTTGCCTGATAATAATATTGTATACTCATTTCCGGCTCGCCTAACTCATCGTAAACATGTGCCAAATGTACATATAACTCACTATCTTCAGGAGATAGTTCAATTGCTCTTTTATAGTGTGCTATTGCTTCATCATAATTTCTAATCTTATGATTTGTTTTGCCTAAATTAAAATAAATATCAGGATTTTTATCATTATACTTAAGAGCAAGCATAAATTTATCAAATGCCTCCTGATACTCTCCTTTTTTAAACAAGTATACAGCCCAATTGCTTATAATTGAACTCATACAATCTTCATATTCTTCTTTTAAAATATCTGACTGAGAATTTATTACAAAATCCTGATAAATATCAATTGCAAGCTGAAAATCTTTCTTCGATTCATAAGCAGATGACAAACTAAATCTGAGATAATCTTCATCAGGATATTCATTTATAGCTTTTCTTAAAATATCAATAGCTTCATCATAATCTTTTTTTAAAATACAAATCTGAGCTAATCTGTTTTTTAGCAATAAAGCATCTTCCGGACCAAATCCGATTACTTTATAAAAAAACTCTTTTGCTTCATCATATTTTCTTAATTTTGCATTTGATTCAGCCAATTGTTTTAGGTATAAAACATTATTTTCATCTTCTTCCAAAAGTTCCGTATATTTTTCAATAGCATCATCATATTTGCCTACTCTAAAATACAAACTTGCAAGTTTTTGATTTGTTTGCTTAAATTCATCACCTTCAACCCTGCCCAATACTTTATTATATTCAGCAATTGCGCTGAAAAGTTCATTTTTTTGCTCAAATAAGCTTGCAATTCGCTGCAAAATTTGTGTATTCGAACCTTTTAAAATAATTGCATTTTGCAAAACTTTTATTGCGGAAGACAAATCTTTATTTTTTTCAAAAATCTGTGCAACTTTGTCAACTACATCTAAATTATCAGGTTTTTTATTCATGATGTAATTATATTCAATCATAGCTTCTTTATATCGATGCATTGAAAAAAGTGCTTCCGCAAGCATTTCGATGGCTTCTACATTATGAGGCTGATATTTTTTTATAAATTTAAACTGTTCTACTGCTTCTAAATACTGTTTATTTTCCAGATAAATTTTGCCAAGTATAAATCTTGCCAAATAATCAAGGGGAGCTTCCTCAAGAGCTGTTTTATACAATTCAACTGCCTTTAATTTATTTCCGCTATGATATAAATACGAAATAGTTGCCTGATATTCAGGATCGATTTGAGTTTTTGTCGAATTGTTTTTTTTAGCGGGTGTTTTTTCTGTTTCTATTTTTTCACTTTCCGGCAGTACTATTTTATATAACAAAGAAACAGCTGTTATTATTAAAAAAATCGATAATAATAAAAATCCCGAATTATCCATTTATAAACCTTTTAACGCAATATTATACTCTTTTCTCTAAATTATACAATAATTCAGCAATTTTGTGTAAAAATTTATACTAATTGACATTAATTGTAATAATCATTATCCTGTTATTATGAAGAAATTATTTCTTATTATTACTATTTTTATTGTTTCAACTGTATTTTCATCTGTTGTATTTTCACAGGATGAGGACAGTTGGGAGCAGTATATGAATGATTATGACAGTAATCAGATTCAAAATCCCGTTACTCAAAAAGAATTTGACGAAGCATATAACTATATGAAAAGCAAACAAAAAAAGAAAAAAGATAAATCTGATAAAACACAACAAGAAGCTGAAAATATAATAAAGTATAATTTCTTGTCAACCGGCTCACCTCTTGTTAGAATACCTTATAATTTATGCTTTGGGGATAAAAAAATTAATGCGGGATTTTATTCTTTGATGCTAAATTTTGATAAAAACAATTATTTTGTTTCTCTTTATCAAACAGAGCAAAATTCTCTTGAATTACAGGTTTTCCCGGTTGCTCACAGCAACGGGAAAAGTTACGGGCTGGTTAAAAAATACAGTAATGATTTAGCTTTATTTGAATTTCAAAATCAGCAGTATAAATTTCAGACATATCTGCCTTTTTGCAAATAAATTTATGACCATTCCCATTCATGATTTTCAAATTTAGCAAAATTGGGCTTATTTAATTCTATTCTTTTCCATTTTGTTTTTCCGATTTTAATATTAACACTTTCTCCCGATAAAACAGTTGTTTTGACTGAATTTTGTTTAATAGTTAAATTTATGGTGCTTGCTTTGTATTTAACATGAAACCTTAATTTTCTCCACGTTTGAGGCAAATGCGGGTTAAATTCTACGCCTTTTCTTTTTATTTTCATCCCACAAAAACCGATAACAATTTGTGACCATAATGCTCCTAACGATGCAATATGAATCCCGTCTTTAGAGTTAAATTTATCTTCAGACTGATCAATTTTGGCATTTTTTTCTAAATATTTATAAGCCAAATCAACATTTCCGAGTATTGAAGCCAAAATACCGTGTATAGACGGACTTAAAGAACTGCCATGACCGGTTCTTGTTTCGTAATATTCAAAATTCTTTTTAATAATATCTTTAGAAAATCTGTTTTGTAATAAGTATAAAAACATCAAAACGTCAGGCTGTTTTACAATCTGTGTTTTTTCAATTTCTTTTATCCCGATTATCACATCCATAGGGACATTTCTCGGCTCATAATTTTTCACATTAATATATTCTAAATTAAAATACCCTTTAAACTGTTCAAAAACCTTTGTTTTTTCATCAAAACTTATATATAAATTTCTTCGTATTTTATTCCATTTATTAATTTCATTTTCATTTAGATTAATTTTTTCTTTTATTTTCTTTAATTCTTTAGGATAATTTAATTTCATAAATTTATCTAGCTTAATTGCCATTTCAAGGTTATTTTGAACCATAAAATTAGTATAAGAATTATCATTTACAAGCGGATGATATTCATCAGGTCCGACAATTTTATTAATATGATAAAAATTATCCAATTCTTTTCGGGTAATTGATGCACAAAACCTTGCCGTTTCAAAAATAATTTCAGGAGAATAATTTACTATGAAATCTACATCTTTAGTTGCTAAAAAATACAAACACATTGAATATACAATATCAGGAGTTATATGGTATTCATATAATCCAGAATATATATCAATAATATTTCCCTCAAATGACATTACTTGCTGCGGAGACATTTCAACCCCAGTATCTGTTGATTCCCAAGCATAACTTGCTCCGGGGTAGCCTTGTTTTTGGGCATTTATCTTTGCGCCATCAAGTGTATTATAACGATACATCAGCAAATTTCTTGCTATATCAGGTTTTACTATCGTATAAAATGGTAACAAATAAATTTCTGTATCCCAAAAAACATGCCCGCAATATGATTCTCCGGTCAAATTTCTTGCAGGAATTGATTTATTATTTCCGCTGAATTTTCCTGGTGTCAACAAATGATAAACTGCAAAATTAATCCAATTTTGTGCCTTTTCATCTCCAAAAATTTCAATATGAGCTTCATTCCAGTCTTTTTGCCATTCTGTTTTATGATTATTATAATTTTTTTCCCAATTTACTTTTTTTTCATCAAATAAAAAATCCTCATTATTCAACCAGTATCCTACTTTAGAATTTACCGAATAAGACCTGTTGTTAATTGCGTAAAATTCCCAAGTTTCATTGGCTGTTTCTTCAAAATATTCCCTGTCATAGTCAATGTCTGTTAACTCTATATGTCCTTGAAACTCGCTTATTTGCCTGATATTTACATATTTAGTGCTGTCAACTGCTTTTGTAGAAGCCATTAGTCCCATTTTTATATTACTGTTTTTATATTTGAACTGAATGTTATTGGCAACTCTTCCGTCTATTCCGATTAAAATCTTAATTTTACCGTTATAATTTACGGGGGTTACCGTTATTGACTTAAATGCAAGATTTTTATTGCTATATGAAATAAATTTGTTTATCCTGACTTCAGTAATTCTTCCGTTTTCATCCTGACAAAGCCATTCTCGATTGCTTGTATTATCTTAAAGGTTAATATATCTGGTTATTTTTGATTTAACGCATGAAGTCAGATCGATAATTTCATCATCAATATAAACTTGAATTTTTGTCCAATCAGGAAGTTTCACCAATTGATTATAATTGTATTCTTCATATTTTTCATAAAATCCGCCAATGTATGTGGCAGGATTTGAAATCCTATAACCCTCCTCAAGACTGTT
>JAQUYY010000234.1 GCA_028691575.1 Candidatus Gastranaerophilales bacterium | reverse complement strand
GTCTTATATTAAATAATGGAAGTTTAGTAATAATGCGTATGGTTGGCTCTGCTTGTAATTGGGTATCCGGAGATTATACAAGATGTGGATTTATCTATATTGATGTAAATGGCTTTAAAAAACCTAATATTTGGGGAAAAGATATATTTGAGGTAGAAATAACGTCAAATGCAATAGTTCCTCAGGGAGCGAAAAATTTTTATGATCCTGATACAACATGTGTAGAAGGCTCAACTGCAACAGATAACTTAGGAAACGGCTGTTCTGCTAAGTATCTGTATGAATAGTTAAATTTTAGTCTAGATATTTGTATATTATTTTTTCATCATGTTTTTGGTATACTCGAATTTATGAGTAAGTCAAAATTAATAAAAAAACTTGCGCAATTATACGGGATTAAATTGGAGTATTTTGATATTTCCGGCAAACTTCAGGAAGTATCTGTTGAAAATTGTCTAAAATTTTTAGAATTATTTAATATAAATACATCCTCTGAAATCACTTTAAAAAAAGAGATTAACAAAATAGAGTTGGACAAGTGGCAAAAAATTTTGCCTCCTGTTTTAGTTCTTAAACATAATGATATTCCCCTGATAAAATTCAGGATTCCTGAAAAAAAATTAAATCAGTCCTTTCGGTGGGTTTTTACAGAAGAAAATGGGCAAAACCACTCGGGCGAACTGATACCTGCAGAATTAACAATTACTTCTTATCGGCATTTTAAAGATTATGGTACGTTCTATGAGTTTGAATTGCCTTTGCCGATTGAAACAGAGTGCGGATATCATGATTTGGAAATTTATTTTGAAAATAAAAAAATTTCTCAAATGAAGTTGATTGTAACTCCTGAAAAATGTTATTTACCGGAGAGTTTTAACAAAAACAAGAAAATTTGGGGACCTAAAATCCGTTTTAATACCATCAGAAATAAAACCAATCTTAGAACAGCTGATGCTAATGATTTAAAGTATCTCATAAAATTTATCTCGAGATATAAAGCAGGAATAATTGGAATTGGCGCTATAAATCAGGTGATGGACGATGAATCCGGTGAAATTGACTTTAATTTGCCATCAAGCAGAAATTTGATAAATACTCTATACCTTAATGTAGAAACGATTATTTCTTTCATCGGCGATAAATCGGTTCAGGTAAAAATTTTGTCGGACGAATTTCAGCAATCTTATAAAAAATTAAAGGAGTCTGAGAGTGTTGATTTTCAAGATATCTATGATTTAAAATACAAAATTTTAAAAATTATATATTTTGCTTTTCGGGAAAATCATATAAACAACAAAACGTCAAAAGCATGGGAATTTTATAATTATATAAAATTTAGGGGTAAAAATTTCAGGAAACTGGCATTATTTGAAGCCTTAAGAGAACATTTAATAAATGAGGATGCTAAATTCAGAAATTGGGAAAATTGGCCTGAATCTTATAAAAACCCTGATTCAGAAACCGTAATTTCCTTTGAAAACAGCAATAAAGAGCTATTAGAATTTTATATGTTCTTGCAATGGCGTGCTGATATGCAGTTAGCTGAAGCAGGATTGTTATCTTTTCATAGAAAACTTGATGTGGGCATTTTTACGGAACTGCCTTTATATATTGAAAAAAATGGTGCAGATGCCTGGGCTTATCAGGAATTTTACAATTTTAACGCATACCTTAAAAAGCAAGACGAATTTGATAAAGAAAATTTTAAATCTGTATATCCTGAAATACCTAAAAAATTAAAAAACTATGCTTATGAGCCGATTATTGATATTTTAAGAATAAATATGAAACACTCCGGTGCAATCAAAATAAGTGATTTATCTTTTTTTGAGCATCGTAAGTGGTTTGTTAAAGATAATAATGATGAATATAGTTTTATCGTTAAATATCCTTTTGAAGATATTATAGGAATTATTGCCCTTGAAAGTCAGCGAAACAGATGTATTATCGTTACTGACGATAGTTCTTGCAATATTCCAAAAATTGTCCAAACCATGCTTAGATTTAATATTTTAAAAGAATCTGATTTTAATTTTGAAGAAATTAATTCTAATGAACAAATGCAAACTTTTATTACTTCTTTAAAAACTCTAAAAGTACCTGAATCAGAAAAAACAAAAACACAAGGGTACAAAATAGCCAAAATCCCTTGTGCTACTTATAGAATTCAATTTAATAAGAACTTTACTTTTAAAGATGCAATAAAAATTGTTCCGTATTTAAAAAACCTTGGTATTTCTCACTGCTACGCATCACCGCTATTAAAAGCAAGGTCTGACAGTACTCATGGGTATGATATTGTTGATCACAATTCCTTTAATCAAGAAATAGGAATGAAAGAGGATTTTTATGAATTTATTGATGTTTTGCATAATCATAATATGGGTTTAATTCTTGATATTGTGCCAAATCATATGGGTATAGGCAATGATAATATCTGGTGGATGGATGTTTTAGAAAATGGTCAATCTTCGAGCTATGCATCTTACTTTGATATTGATTGGCATCCTCCTAAAAAAGAGCTGCAGGGAAAGGTTTTAATTCCTGTTTTAGGTGATCATTACGGAAATATATTGTCTAACGGCGAATTAAAACTGAATTTCAATATTAAATCGGGGAAAATAAATTTATCTTATTATGAACATAAATTTCCGATAAATCCATCTTCCTATCCAATAATTCTTGAATACAGGCTTGATGTTTTGGCATCGAGAATTGGTCGGGGCAACAATGATTTTCTTGAATATCAAAGTATTATTACAGAATTTAAAAATTTACCTGTTTACAATGCTCTGGAAATCACTAAAGTTAGAGAAAGAATTCGTGAAAAAGAAATTGCATACAGTAGATTAGGTAATTTATGCCGTTCTAACAGCTTAATTTGTGATTTTATACGAGAAAATCTGAACGATTTTGAAGTAAGAGATAATGATGAAGTTACCTGCAACAGGCTTCATCAGCTCCTTGAAGAACAGGCTTACAGGCTTGCTTATTGGAGAGTTTCGGTTGATGAAATTAATTACAGAAGGTTTTTTGATGTTAATGATTTAGCCGGATTGTGTATAGAAAATCCTGCTGTATTTGCCAGTACACATAATTTTATCCTAGATTTAATAGAACAAAAAGCTGTTGACGGACTTAGAATAGACCATCCCGACGGGCTTCTCGATCCTACAAATTATTTCTTAAAATTGCAGCAGGAATCTGCTAAAAGATTAGGTATAGAATTTGATGTAACTAATGATAAATTATTGAGCGATAAAAATTTGCCGATTTATATTATTGTAGAAAAAATCCTTGCTCCATTTGAAAAAATTCCTACAAATTGGGCAATTCATGAGATCGGAAGAGCACACGTCTGAACT